>JAGBZX010000037.1 GCA_017628025.1 Kiritimatiellia bacterium
CGAAGCGAAAAAGTCTCTTGCTCCCGCTTTTCGTTATCGGGGATATCCCATGCGGATTGAATATAAAAGCGCATGTTGCCGTTGTTGACTACAAAGTCTACTTCATATCGTTTGCGGCATCGTTTTCCATTTATTGTGGTGTACATGAGGGTAGAGGTGGATTTGACAGAAAAGGGCATGAATGTTATAATTTTGATTATTTTAAGGAGATTCATGAAATCATTTTTAGTTTATTTTACAATTTTTTTGACGTTTGCTCTTTTCGCAGAGCCTGATGAAGTGCGAGTTGTTGCTCAGGAAAATGGCAAAATCAAGGTTGATGATAGCTCGTTTGAAAATGAGATTATGCTCCAACGCGAGCCAGGGTCTGTTATTCAAGTACAGTTAGAATCAAATGAAAACTTCATCGGATGGGAAGGTTGGGGTGCTTGTCAAGATCGCTCTATAACTTCTTCTTTGAAAACAATAACAGTAGGCTCTTCTGCGATGACAATAACTGCCTATTTTCTTAATGCAAAGAAAGATAATCTCATATTGAATCTGTTTTAATAAAGTAATTATTCTATTTGGTAGAAAAAGGAGGTGTTATGAAAATTACAAGACTTCCAAAGAAGAAGAAACCTAAAAATAAAATAATATTAGATAGATATGCTTTGGCAATGATAAAAGCTTCCAAATCAGATATTGTAGATAGATATTGTAGAGAATTTGAATCAGAGTATAATAGAGAAATTAGTGAAGACTTATACATAACTCTATGGCAGAACGATTGGCCTATAGGCGTACGAGTACCATTATAAGAGAGAAAGAGTTGAAATGTTCACTTAAAATGTATTTTATCTACATCGTTAAGGAATAATAATATGATAAGAGTGATTGCATCCTTTTTAGTTGTGGCTATATTTGCTTTGAACTTGCAGGCCGCAGATAAGAGAAAGATTAAACCTGAAGAATTGGTTGAATGTCCTGTGTCTGAAAATTTGCGCGGTCATGAGAATACAGAGTGGTCAATAGCTTATTCTTTTAATTTAACTGATGAAAATAAAAAAGATCTGCCGCGAGTGCTTCTAGTAGGTGATTCCATTTGTAATGGATATCAAGGCGGCGTTTGTCGAATTCTTGATGGCAAGATGAATGTTTCATATTGGATTTCAAGCTACTGCGTCACTAGCCCAGGCTATCTCAGATTGCTAGCATTCTATTTAGACGAAGCAAAATATGATGTAATTCATTTTAATAATGGACTTCATTCGTTGTCTACCCCAATTGCTGATTATATGAAGGGGATAAAGGCGGCATTTCAACTTATTCGTCTTAAGCAGCCGCAGGCAAAGCTCATTTGGGCAGCATCAACGCCTCTTAAAGAAGCCGATAAAACAGCTAAAGCAAAAGAGTTAAACGAAGCTTCTTTAAATGTGATAACAAAAATAGGTCAGATATCTATCAATGATCTTTTTAAGCCAATGGACGCATTAGACCGTAATGAATATTGGACTGATGTTTTTCACTTTAAAAAAGCCGCAAGAGAAATCCAGGCAAAGCAAGTAAGTAAGGCTTGCCTTTCTGCATTGAATTTAGGGAACTAAAATCAATGTTAAAGTTGCCACTTTTTGACATTCCTGCAACTTTTTGATAGAATACTAAGAAATTTAAATAGAGGAGACATATGAACGAAATATCTGCAGGCCTAGTGGCGAAGGATATGAAAATTGCGGTTGTAGTGAGCCGCTTTAATAGCTTTCTCACGGAGCAACTTGTTAAGGGTGCAGAAGATGCTTTTGTTCGCCTTGGTGGCGATAGCGCGAGTCTTGAACTTGTAAAAGTTCCTGGTGCATATGAATTACCGGTAGTTATTAAGAAACTTGCTCTTACAAAGCGTTATGACGCTGTTGTTGCGCTTGGTGCTGTTGTTCAGGGCGCGACAACTCACGCCTCGCTTATAAATGAGACAACCGCGCGTGCATTTAATCAAATCTCGCTTGAAACTCTTGTTCCAGTTGTTGACGGTGTAGTGAGCGCTGAGTCTCTTGAGCAGGCAGTTGAGCGTTGCGGCACGAAGCAAGGTAATAAAGGTTTCAGTGCTATGCAGGCAGCAGTTGAAATGGTAAATTTAATGAAAATGATTTAAGTTGTTAAAATTCAAGGAAAAAACAATGGCAAAAGAAGTTAAAAAGGTTGCGTTTCTGACAGCGGGCGGTCTTGCCCCGTGTCTTTCAAGTTCAATAGGGTTTCTCATTAAGTATTATAATGAAAAGGCTCCTAATGTTGAAATGATTGGCTATGTCAACGGTTATATGGGGCTATTAAAGGGTGAGTCTATCGCTGTTACTGAAGAGGCTCGTAAGAACGCCCTCGTCCTTACTGAGCACGGTGGTAGCCCTCTTGGCAATAGCCGCGTTAAGCTTACTAACGTAAAAGATTGCGTTAAGCGTGGGCTTGTAAAAGAAGGCGAAGATCCTCTTAAGGTTGCTGCAGATCAGCTTGTTAAGGATGGCGTTGATGTCCTTCATACGATTGGTGGCGATGACACAAATACAACTGCCGCAGATTTAGCTGCTTATTTAGCAGAGAACAACTATCCTCTTATTGTTGTTGGCTTGCCCAAAACGGTAGACAATGACGTTTTCCCGATTAAGCAGTCGCTTGGTGCGTGGACCGCGGCAGAAGAGGGTGCGAAGTTTTTCCTTAACGTTGTTAAAGAAAATAGTGCAAATCCTCGTGCTCTTACAGTTCACGAAGTTATGGGGCGCAACTGTGGCTGGCTAACATACAAGACAGCAGTTTATTACCGCAAGATGCTTAATAGAAAGATTAAATTCCTCCCTGAATTTGGTCTTACCAAAAAGCGTCAGGACGTTCACGCTGTATATGTGCCAGAATCTCGCATAGATTTCGCAAGTGAAGCGAAGAGACTTTCTGCTATCATGGACGAAGTTGACGCAGTAAACGTATTCGTCTCTGAAGGCGCAGGTGTTGCGGATATTATCGCTGAGATGAAGAAGCGTGGCGAGACAGTTCCTGTTGATGCTTTTGGTCATCCAAGGCTCGACAAGGTGAATGTTGGCCAATATGTCGCAAAGAGACTTGGTGAATTGCTCGGCGCAGAGAAGGTTCAGGTCTTCAAGTCGGGATATTTTGCAAGATCCGCTAAGCCAAACGGCAAGGATTTACGCCTTATTTCTAAATGCTGCGAGACAGCTGTTGAGTGCGCGCTTAATGGCGTATCTGGCGTTGTCGGTCAAGACGAAGATAATCAGGCAAAGATTCGTGCTTGCGAATTTACGCGCATTAAAGGCGGCAAGCCCTTCAATGTTCGCAAGGGTAGCTTCAGAGACCTCTGCAAGGCGATTGGTCAGCCAAATCCGCGTAAAAAGCGTTTTGACGCGATTCACTAACCGTCATGACGGCTATAGAACGGCTTCACGCCATAATGAAGCGTCTGCGCGATCCCGAAAAGGGATGTCCCTGGGATCGCGTTCAGACGCTTGAAAATCTTAAGCCTTGTCTTTTAGAAGAGACATATGAGTTGCTTTCCGCGATGGATAATCCAGCGGAAAAGGTTTCATATATCGAAGAGTTAGGTGATGTTCTTCTGCAGATAATGTTCCAAAGCGTTATGGCAGAAGAAAAAGGTGAGTTTACTTTTGATGATGTGGCAAATGCCGTGTCTGATAAACTTGTGCATAGGCACCCGCATGTATTTGGCGATGTAAAGGCAGATACACCTGAAGCGGTGCTGCACAACTGGGAACATATTAAGAAGCTTGAACGAGCGAAAAAAGCCCGTTCGAGTGCGCTAGATGGAGTGCCTCGCGATTTACCTGCGCTATTAAAGGCTAGGCGCACGATGGAAAAAGCGTCGCGTACTGGCTATGAAGAGCAAATGCAACGCGTTGAAATAAAAGGCGACCCAGGAGAGTTTCTTCTAGCTGCCGTAAAGGCGATAGCAGATGCTGGCCTTGACGCGGAGGCTCAGCTAGAGAAAGCTACATCTGCATTCGCATCGCGATTCAAGGCTTTTGAAGATGCGCATAGAGGCGATTAAGCCACACGGGTTTTGCGCTGGTGTGGCAGCAGCTGTTGCGAAAGCAATGGCGATAAATGATTGTGTATATGCGTATCATCCAGTTGTTCACAGCGAGATAGTTGTTGATAAGCTAGTTCGCCGTGGATTTAAGTTCGTAAACTCTGTAGACGATGTTCCGTCAAATTCTAGAGTACTAGTTTCTGCGCATGGTATTTCGCCGTTAGAGGAAAAAAGTCTTAGAAATCGCTCTATTGAAATAATAGATGCCACTTGTCCTTTCGTGTGGCGAGTACATAATGCCGCGGCAAAATTCGCGCGCGACGGGCGATTAGTCGTAATTGTTGGCGATGATGGACATGCCGAAGTAGAAGGCATTAAAGGCGAGGTGCAGGCTGTTGATGGAGCAGAACTTCTAGTAGTCTCTCATGTAGAAGAGCTTATAGATATAAGATTTACGCGCGAAAAAATTGGCATAGTTGCGCAAACAACTGTTAATCAAGAGGTAGCAGATAATGTCGTGGCATTTTTTTTGCGTAAAGGATTTGATGTTTTATATGACGTAAAAGTATGCAATGCTACTAAAGAGCGCCAAGAAGCTGTAAAAGCGTTTAAGGGAGACGGGTTGTTAGTTTTAGGTAGTAGTACTTCTGCTAATACGATGAGGCTTTGTAGTGTTTCGCCATGCTCAAACGTTTTCAGAGCTAGCAATATAGAAGAATTGAAAAAAATAGATTTTTCAGGAATAAATTTTCTAGGTGTTACTTCTGGCGCATCTACGCCAGAGTCGTTTTTTAGAGAGGTCTTAGAGTATCTAGGAGGGGTAAATGAATAATTCTAGAAGAGCCGCGGTTTTTGTGCTTATGCGTTGGCTAGCGACTAAAGAGTTTCCGCAAAAACTACTCTCGACAGTGGAAGATAGATCGTTTGTGCAAGATATGGTCTACACATCTGTGCGTCGCCTGCGTCCATTGAGGGCTATTTTAGGAGAGTTCGTGAAAAAATGGCCAAAGGGCGAATTGGAAGCATTACTTTATATTGGTGCAGCTCAAATTCTTTATATGGAAGACGTGCCAGATTTTGCCGCGGTAAACGAGACGGTAGCAGCTGCTCATCTCTCTTCTAATCCATCAGTAGCTAAAGTTGTTAATGGTGTGTTAAGAAACATTATTCGTAATCGTGCACAAATAGAGCAAAAGCTTAAAGCATCACCAGCAGAGGTGCGAGAAAGTTTTCCAACTCCACTTTATCGCAGATGGGTTGAGAAGTTCGGCGAGGAGAGCGCGGCAGAAATTTGCGCACAAACAAATAAACCTGCTCTTACATATTTAGCGCGAAAGGACGGTAGTTTTTCGTCGCTTGAGCGTGGCGTAAGGGTAGAAGATGTCGCTGGTTATCAAGAAGGTGAATTTATAGTACAAGACCCTGCTACAGCAGCAGCTGTTGAGCTAATGGATGTTAGTAGTAATCAAGATGTTCTTGATTATTGTGCTGCCCCTGGCGGCAAGAGCGTGCAGATGAGTTGGCGCGGCGCAAATGTCACTGCGTGTGAGGTGAATCCTCGCCGTAGGCAGGTCCTAGAAGAAAATATAAGAAGAACAAAATTAAACATCAAAACAGTTGGCTCTCCTAATGAGTTAAAGGGGCGGCTTTTTGATGCTGTTTTAGTAGATGCCCCTTGTTCAAATACAGGTGTCTTGCGCCGCAGACCTGATGCTAGATGGAATTGGAATGAGCGAAAACTAGCAGAATTAGTAGAGATTCAAGGCGAAATATTAGATACAGCAAGTTCCTTTGTGAAAAGTGGTGGCAAGTTAGTTTATTCCACTTGCTCTCTAGAGACGGAAGAGAATCTCGGTGCAGTAGAGAAGTTTCTTAAAAAGCATACTGAGTTTTCTCTTGCCTCATACAAAGAACTAACGCCTCTTATGACAGGCTCTGATGGTGCTTTCGCGGCGCTTTTGATTAAAGAGTAGTTTTTAATGAGTTTAGAACCTATAGTAAGTAACGAAAGAGCAGTTCTTTCTGCTTTTACAGATTTAGTGCAGCTTGTAAACCATCCAGGCGATATTGTTACTTGGAGACATTTTGCAATGACGCCTTTGGCAGGTGTAAAATACCCTGACGGAGTGCCAGAAGCGAACGAAATCTCGCTGGAATTTGCGAAATTATTCGCAAATGATGGAATTTCTAAGACATTTAAGGAACTTCGCTCATTGGTAGTAAATTCGATGCCAGAACAGTGGAGTAAAGAGTTGGATATGGCTTTTGAAGAAATGATAAAAGAGGATTTTACTTGATTTTTGCTGTGAAATTCGGTATTATACACATAAATTTTTGAACTTTAAGTTAAGGAGATATAAATGAAGTCGATTAACATCGTTGCGTTGTCTGCTATTGCGCTTGCGCTTTTGGCTGGTGGTTGCCGTTATAACAAGGCTGCAAAGGGTGCTGGTGGGGCTGGCGATGCCGATGGCGTTGATATTGCTGGTTCTGAATCTGAACTTACATCTGGTGATCTTAGCAGCATCGGTGAAAAGCGTTTTGAAGACCTTTATGCTCGTTGCACCGATGTTGAGTTTGAGGTGATTTATTTCGGCTTCGATTCAACAGTCGTTCCACCAGCAGAACTTGGCAAGGCTGATGCTGTAGCTCGTCACCTCGTTGACAATCCTTCGCGCGTTGTTGTCGTCGAGGGTAACTGCGACGAGCGTGGTTCAAATGAATACAATATGTCACTTGGCGAGCTTCGTGCGCAGACGGTTCGTAATTACCTCCTCAATAGCGGTATTGATGCTTCTCGCATACAAACTCGCAGCTTTGGCGAAGAAAAGCCTGCTTCTGAGGGGCATAACGAGTCTTCATGGGCTCGCAACAGGCGCGACGAATTCGCAATTTTCGATACGTCTGTGAAGAAATAATTTGTTCACTCGATGCTGGCTATAATATTTGACGGTGTCGGAGCTGGCGAGTGGCTTGTGCTACTCGCCGTTGTCTTAATTGTTGTTGGTCCACAGAAGATGCCTTCAATGGCTCGTAATATTGGTAAGTGGTACAATAAGTTTCGACGGGCAGCAGAAAGTTTCAAGCGCCAACTTATGGAGATGGATACAGAGTTTGAGCGTGCAGTAAACGAAGTTAAATCTGAGGCAGAAGAGACGATTTCTGACGTTCAAAACGAATTTAAGGATTTGCAGGAAACATCAGGCGATGGCGATAGATCTTTTGAAGAATCCTGATAAGCGCGACGATCCGCCGCGTCCATTGATGGAGCACCTTTTGGCGCTCAAAGACATGATAGTCTTTGCGCTAGTGGCGTGGGCAATATGTGCGATTTTAGCTGCAGTTTTCTCCCCTTATATTCTTGCGTGGCTTAAGTCTCCTGCGGCAGATAACGAAAGCTTACTCCAGGGGTTAGATTTAACAAGTGGGTTTTCGACGATTCTTTCCATAATGATTTGGGGTGGCACTGCGCTTGCCTTTCCTTTTATTGTTTATTCGCTTTTGCGCTTTATTTTTCCTGCCCTTACAAATCGCGAGAAATTTATACTTCTTTCGATTTTAATTGTTGGTACAGGCTTTTTTGTGACTGGTACGGCTCTGGCATACACAAAAACGTTGCCGATGGTTGTCACCGCGTTTCAACAAATAAATGCTTGGGTTGGGCTTCCTGTTACTACCATTCGTATCGAGGGTTATATTTCTATCGTTCTTAAAACAATTATTGCTTTTGGTTTGGTCTTTCAGGTGCCGCTAATTATTTTTGTACTCGGGTGGTTTGGTTTGGTTTCTTCGCAGGCATTGCGTGAGAAGCGTAGGATTTCAATTGTTATAGCATTTACGATAGCTATGTTTTTGACTCCCCCCGATCCAATGAGTCAGATATTTATGGCTGTGCCGCTTTGCCTTTTGTACGAATTGTCCATTTGGGCTGTCTGGTTGAAAGAGAAGTCTTCTTTCAAGCGATAAAGGCATGGCAGTATGTTGCATGTAGTAGCTACACCCATTGGTAATTTAGGTGATATATCTACACGTGCTGTAGAGTGTTTCAAAAATTGTACACTTATTGCTTGTGAGGATACGCGCAGGACGTGGGCGTTATTATCGAGCCTTTCTATACCTCGCCCAGAAATGATTTCATATAGACAAGGTAATGAAGAACGAGTAACGGAGCGTATTCTTTCTTCTTTGTCCTCAGGGGCTGATGTTGTGCTTTGTTCTGATGGCGGCTATCCAGGCATTTCTGATCCAGGGTATCGCTTAGTAAGGGCGTGTGCCGCGGCGAATGTGAAGTATGAAGTTGTCCCTGGCGCGTGTGCGGTAGAGACGGCACTTTTGATGAGTGCATTGCCCACCTCGTCATATACCTTTAGAGGCTTTCCGCCTCGCGGACCAGGTGCTATCCGCAATTGGTTTCTAGAAGATGCTTCTAGGCCTCATACGCTCGTTATTTACGAGTCGCCCTATCGAGTTTCTGCTACGCTTAAGGCGGCTTATGAAGTGCTTGGTGATAGAGAGGCTGCTGTTTGTATAGAGTTAACCAAACTCCACGAGCGTGTTGAAAGAGGTTATCTTTCTGATTTAGTTCAAAGCTTTTCCAATTGCACGATAAAAGGTGAGGTTGCTATCGTTATTGCTGGCGATAATCCGAAATTTAAAAGGAGCGCCAACAATGAGTGAGCGTTTACAAAATGTAATTGCTCACGCAGGGCTTGCCTCTCGCCGCGGGGCAGTAGCAATTATCGAAAGTGGTCGTGTAACAGTTGATGCTCTTGTAATAACTGAGCCTGGGTATCGAGTTGAAGATGATGCGCGAGTTGCGGTAGATGGTAAAGTTATTCATGTGCCTGAAAAGAAGCGCACGATAATGATGTATAAGCCTGTTGGAGTGCTTTCGTCTATGAGTGATCCATTTGGCGGTACAACGGTGCGAGATATTATTGGTCCGAATGTTTCTGAGCGTCTTGTTCCAGTTGGCCGCTTAGATAAGGAGAGTGAAGGTCTACTACTTATGTCAAATGATGGTGATCTTACTCTTAAGTTAACTCATCCGCGTTTTGAGCATGAAAAAACTTATATAGCCCATGTTGCAGGTCGTTGGAATGAAGAGAAACTTCAAATACTTAATGGGCCAGTAAAAATGCCTGATGGCTACATTACACGACCAGTTCCAGTTAAGGTTATCTCAATACGCGAGGATAATATTACGGTTTTAGAGTTTAGGCTGCGTGAGGGGCGAAAGCGTCAAATACGCTATATGTGTAGTGCAGCTCATCTTGTAGTGACGAAATTAAAGCGAGTAGCAGTCGGCTCGCTAAGGCTAGACGAGAGACTTGAGCCTGGAATGTGGCGCGATTTAACTCAAGAAGAAATAGCCTCTGCTCTTTCAAGTTCTTGAGCTTCAATAGTTGTTATGTTATAATCCAGAAAAAGGAGTTGTTATGGTAATCGGTGTATTAAAAGAGATTAAGCCAAATGAATATCGTGTTGCAGCAGTTCCTGCAACAGTTCAGGAAATCGTCCGCCGCAGGCATGAAGTGCTTGTTGAAAGTGGCGCTGGTGTTGGTAGTGGTTACAGCGACGCAGATTACGAAGCAGCAGGCGCTAAAATTGCGACGACTGATGAAGTTTGGACAAAGGCTGAACTTTATTATAAAGTAAAAGAACTTTTCCCACAGGAATTCAAGTGGATGAACAAGGATAAGATTCTTTTTACATATATTCATTCTAATGCTCATCCAGAAGAAACGGATTGCCTTCTTTCAAGCGGCGTTTCAGCAGTTGCTTATGAAGATGTTCAAGACAAGAACGGTCGCTTCCCGCTTCTTCGTCCAATGAGCGAGCTTGCAGGCAAGGGCGGTTTTCTTGCGGCATGCTATTATATGCAAGCAGTAAACGGTGGCCCTGGTAAGCTTCTTGCAAATGTTGTCGGCGTTGAGCCCCCGGTTATCACGATTATTGGTTGTGGTAATGTTGGTCTTGGCGCGGCAGAATTAGCGGCAAGTTTCGGTAACGAGGTTCGCATTCTTGACGTCAATATGGAAGCAATGCTTGCTGCTCAAAAGCATATGCCTGGTAATGTATCGTTCTTGATGTCTAATCGTGCAAATCTTGAGAAGTGCCTTCGTGAATCTGATGTCTTGCTCAATGCGATTCAGTGGGCAAAAGACCGCAAGGATCACATCGTTTACCGCGAAGATCTTCGCATGATGAAGAAGGGAGCTATCGTTGTTGATGTTGCCTGCGATGATGGCGGCGCAATTGAAACCTGTCGTTCAACAACACATGATAAGCCAGTCTTCCACGAGGAGGGTGTTCTTCATTATTGTGTTGATAATATTCCCTCTGCATTTGCACAGACAGCTTCTGTAACACTTGCAAATTCAACATTGCCTTACCTCTTGCAACTTGCAGGCAAAGGTTTTAAAAAGGCAATCGAAGAGAACAAGTATCTTCGTGCTGGCATGACGTGCTGGGGTGGTAAGCTCACTTTGAAAGAGACTGCGCTTAAGCAGAATCGTCAGTGGACAGATGCTGAAGAATTAATCAAGACTTGGTGAGAATTTAAGAGATGGAGACTTACGGATTTTTGTCACTAGTTCCGGCTATCACAGCCGTTGTACTTGCTTTCATAACACGTGAAGCGCTATTTTCAATATTCTGCGGTGTAATAGCAGGTATTGTAATAACGGGGCAGAATCCGCTTTTTGGTCTGTCATCTATACTTCAAAACTCGCTAGGCGACCCCTCGTTTATGTGGGTCGTTGCCATTGAAGTTTTCATTGGCATTATGGTCGCCTTCTTTCAGAAGTCAGGCGCCGTTTATTCGGTGTCTGAACTTCTGAATGTTAAAATGAAAATTACCGCGCGCGCAGCAAAGGTTCTTTCTGCGTTAATTGGTATTTTTATTTTCTTCTCAGATTATTTTTCGCCTCTTTTTGTTGGCAATGTAATGCGCCCGATTACGGATAAGGCGAAAATTTCGCGCGAAAAGCTCGCCTTTTATTGTCATTGCACATCGTCGCCAAAGTGTATCTTGATACCTTGGGCAGCGTGGGGTGTGTATGTAGCAGGGCTTTTAGTAGGTATCGGCACTATTGCAAACGCCGATGTAGGAATGAGGGCCGTTGTTGGTTCTATGAAGTATCAGTTTTATGGGGTATTAACGATACTTTTTGTTTTTCTTAATGCATTAGGGTGGTTGCCTGATTTTGGCCCTATGCGCAAGGCGGAGCGTCGAGCAAGAGAACAGGGCAAGGTGATTGCGGATGGTGACACTCCAATGCTTTCTGCCGAACTTGATGAGATAAAACCACCTGAGAATTGGAAGCCGAGTGTTTTTCTTCACTTCCTTATGCCCGCGTTTATCGTTGTGGCAGTTGCGATTTGGACGTGGCTTTCAACTGGTTCGGCAAAAGTCCTTGAGGCTTTTATGATGGCTGTTTTTTATCAGGCAATTATACTTCTTATTCAACGAGCCTTTAGTATTCAGGAAATGGTCGCAACTGCGGTCAAGGGTATAAAGTCTGTTATGTGGGCAGTTCTTATTCTTGCTCTAGCATATGCGATCAATTCGATTTCAAAAACTCTTGGCACATCCACTTATGTTATTAGTCTAGTAAAGGAATGGATAACTCCTTCGACGCTATTTGTTTTGACATTTGTCGTTTCTGCGTTTATGTCGTTTTTTACTGGAACATCTTGGGGTGTTTATGCAATAATGATTCCAATAGTTATCCCGCTTGCACTAGATCTTTCTGGTGGTGCTATTGATAATATTGTATTTGCTACTGTAGCTGCAGTAATGGGTGGCGGCTGTTTTGGTGATCACTGCTCGCCACTTTCTGACACAACTATTCTTTCGTCTCTCGGCGCAGGTTCTGATTTGATTGCACATGTAAAAACGCAATTGCCTTATGCGCTTATAGTTGCGATAATTTGTTGTGCATTGTATCTTATGGTTGGCTACTTAATCTAATAAAGCGATGGCCTATAGAATTTTACAGATATTTGCGATAACGCTTTTTTGTTTTTGCGGTGTTGAAGCTAATGAGATTAGCGATTCAAAGGCTAATACGATTTCCGATAAAGAAGCGCGTGATGGCTGGCGCTTACTTTGGGATGGCAAAACTCTAGATGGGTGGGTAGGTGTTAAAAATAAGTTTCTTAAACCGCCAACAAAAGGATGGCTTATTAAAGATGGCGTATTGACTGTGTTGCCAATAGCGAAGATATCTTCAGATGGCAAATGGCAATTGCTGCCAAAAGATGAGCGAATTGGTGGTGGCGGAGATATCGTAACTAAAGAAAAGTTTAAAGACTTTATTTTTAAGTTTGATTTCAAACTAACAAGAGCCGCCAATTCTGGCATAAAATATTTTTACAATGAAAATATTGACGATGCAACTTGTGTTGAGTATCAGATATTGCATCCAGCCCATCCCGACGCTGAAAAAGGAGTTTCTGGAAATCGTAAATCTGCTTCGTTATACGATATATTTCCCGCAAATGCAGATAAGTTTTTAAAAATCTCTGATGAGTGGAATACGGGAATGATAGTTTCTAAAGGTGGCAAGATTGAGCATTGGCTTAACGGCGAGAAGGTTTTAGAGTACGACAGAGCTTCTCAAGCCTATAGAGAGGGTGTTGAAAAATCAAAGTATGCAAAACTTGGTAAAGGTGATGATGGTTCTGCTCAGCCGTGGGGGATAAGTCCGATAGGGCGCATATTAATTCAAGACCACACTGATTCTACCGTTTCCTTTAGAAATCTAAAAATAAAAGTTCTCTCTGACAAATGACGGAGTCTGCTCTCATACAAGATCTTGCGATGATGATGGCCGTAGCAGGTCTAGTGTCGATACTTTTTGCCAAATTAAAGTGGCCAAAGGTAATCGGATATATTTTAGCTGGCATATTGATGAGTCGCTATACGTGGGGCGGATCTTTCTTGGCAGATGAAAATTCGGTGCAAACGATCGGACAGTTAGGCATAGTTTTCCTTATGTTTACTCTAGGTTTAGAGTTCTCAACGTCCGATATGAAAAAACTTAAGTCTGTAACTTTCCCTGTTGCAGCGATAGATACTGTTGTAATGACATATCTTGGTTATACATTGGGAGTTGAGGTATTAGGTTGGGGTAGCGTTGAGTCAATGTTTCTTGGTGCTGCGATATGCGACTCTTCGACAACCTTGTTAGCAAAAGTAATCGACGAGATGAAATGGTCAAAGCGTGCTTTTGCCAAGTATGCTGTTGGTACTTCTGTGTGTGAAGATATAATTTGCGTTGGTATAATTGCTTTAATAACAGGGTTTGCTGGTGGTAATGCCTCAATAGCGGCAGTAGGCAAATCATTAGGTGGGTTATTTGTATTTTTCCTCGCGACGATATTTTTTGGTTTTGTAATTGTGCCAAGGTTGTTGGAGTCAGTTGCCAAACGCCACGACGATGAGGCTTTGCTTTTGACGCTTCTCGGGTGTTGCTTTTTTGTTACATGGGTAGCATTTAAACTTGATTTTTCACTTGCGCTAGGAGCGTTCTTAGTCGGCATACTTGGAGCTTCAAGTGATGTGCGTCATCGTCTCCATGCATTAGCAGCGCCATTGAGGTCTATGTTCGCGGCAGTGTTTTTCGTTTCTATTGGCCTTTTAGTAGATCCTGCTGCTTGTTGGCAAAATGCCCCGTTAATACTTTTAATTTCGCTTCTAGTAGTTGTGGGTAAGGCTTGTAACTGCACCTTTGGCGCGCTTTTGTCGGGCGAAGGAGTTAAGACTTCTGTGCAGTTAGGTATGTCTCTAGCACAAATAGGCGAGTTTGCTTATATGGTGGCTCTTCTTTATCTTTCAACGACAAACGACTCTAGAAGCCCAATGTATCAAATTGTAGTTGGTGTGTCGCTCTTAACTACTATCTTAAACCCAGTAATGATTCGAATTTCCGATCCTGTGGGAACATGGTTAGAAAAGAAGATGCCAAAGGCTTTAGTAGAGATGCTTGGCAATTATAGACAGATTATTGAAAAGTTTAGAACTTCTAGTGGTAGTGTAACTGGCAAAACTGTTCGTACCGCACTTGTTGAGCTTATGGTCATAGCGGTTTTAGAGCTTGCCATAGCTATTGCCGCTTCTATGCTTGATGGTTATGATTGGTCGCACTTTTCTGTATTCTTTGAGCAAAATGATAGAATGATACTTTGCCTTATTGCAAATGTAATTATGCTTGCGATGTTTGCTCCGGCAATTCGAATCGCACGTACATTAGGCACAGCTGTTGGTGATACGTTGGTTTCACGCGGCGCGTCAAAGTGGCAGCAGGCAGTTCACGTACTTTCTGGGCACATTGTGGTTCTTGCTGTAACAGGTAGTTTGTTTATATGGATGGTAATGTTGAATGTAACAATTCAACCGTCAGAGACTTGGGCTAAATGCACGGTTTACGGGATTTTAGCAGTGATGGCTATTGCAGGGTGGCGCTTTTTCGCAAAGGCTGGCCATCGTGCATTTGCACGATTTTCTGAAGCTGCCAGTGCAGATGAAAGACGCGCCCAGGAACAAAAGCAAGTTCTGTTTTCATTGCCAGAAAACACAGTTCACAAACTTACGCTTGCGCCGTCGTCGCCAGCGGTTGGTTCAAATGTTGTTCAGCTTAATATTCGAGCTAAAACAGGGGCCAATGTTGTTTCTGTAATTCGAGAAGGAGAAGTTACGCGTAATATCGGTGTAGATTGGGAGTTTAGGATTGGAGATACGCTTGTAGTTATGTGTGATACGCATCAACTTGCCGCGCTCAAGGATCTTTTAGGTCAAGTTACTAGTGAATAAAAGTATAGAGTTTTTATTCAGCAGAAGATGAAACCTAAGAGTAATAGCGATGAAATGTGGGGAGTAGTTAAGTCTACTCTTTCTGGCACTTGTCTTTCTGTTGTGATGCCAGTTTATAATCTTGCTCTTACAATTCGAGAAAATCTTATTAAGACAGCAGAGCTTTATTCACAGCATGGAATTGACGTTGAGCTTATAGCAGTGGATGATGGCTCAACAGATTCGACCTGGTCAGAAATAATGGTCGCTTCTAATAATCTGCCGCCTCATGTAAAACTAAAATCCGTTCGCCTTTCTCAAAACGGTGGCAAGGGAGCTGCGTTAAAAGCAGGCTTTTTAGCTTCAACAGGTCAATATGTTTTACTTTTGGACGGTGATTTAGATATAAATCCTAAGCAGACGCCATACTTTTTTTCCTCGTTAGTAGACAATGATGCCGATATAGTAGTAGGCTCAAAGCGCCACAAGAATAGCGAAGTGCAATATCCATGGCATAGGCGTATTTTAAGTCAGGTTTATTATGCGTTGGTTTATGCGTTTATTGGCTTACCCATAACTGATACACAGACGGGCATGAAGCTATTTAAGCGAGAAGTTTTAGCTCAGGCGTTAGCTAGGATGCTCGTAAAGACGTATGCTTTTGATCTTGAACTTTTAGCAATTGCTCATGGGCGCGGAGCGAAAATAGCAGAGGCTCCTGTCGTTATTAAGTTTGGCAATAAATTTGGTGCGCTTCGTGTTTCAACTGTTCGTAATATGGCGATTGATACTCTTGCAGTGTTTTATAGGCTTAAACTACTTAAGTATTATGACTCTGTAAATCCGCCGCGGCCTGCAGACCGGAAGTTAACGGTCTCTGTAGTAATTGCTTGCCCAGAGTCTTCATGGATGTTAGAAGAGTGTCTTGCGTCGCTTGAAAATCAAACTTATAAACCGCTAGAAATAATTGTTTTACCAGATTCAGAGACGGGTAAAGTTAGGCCAGCGGAAAAGCGTAACATTGGTATTAAGCGAGCAAAGGGAGATGTGATTGCTTTTATTGACGACGACGCGTATGCTGATGTTCATTGGATAGAAAATGCGATAAAATATTTTTCTGAAGATTCTATTGCTGCTGTTGGTGGGCCTGGTGTTACGCCACCGAATGATTCATATATGGCAAAAGTTGGCGGTAGGGTTTATAAAAATCCGCTTGTTTCAGGTAATTATCGTTATAGGTATGCTGCTGGTGGTATTTGCCGCGATGTTGATGATTTTCCGAGCTGTAATTTATTTGTAAGAAGAAGTGTATTAGAATCCTTTGGTGGGTACAGGACTGATTTTTGGCCAGGAGAAGATACGCTACTTTGCAAGGATATTATTGATGGAGGCGGGAGGATTGTTTACGATCCATGGGTTTTAGTTTATCACCATAGAAGAGCGCTTTTTATGCCGCACATAAGGCAGATTGCTAGATATGCGTTTCATCGTGGATATTTTTGCAAGAACTTTCCATCTAATTCGCTTCATTTTTCATATTTTGTCCCTACGCTATTTTTCTTGTATATTGTTTCGGCTATTGTTGCGGGTTCGTTTTTGACTAGTTGTTGTACTGGTGTTTGCAAGGTTGTGTTGCTTTCTTATGTATGCGTGCCATCGATTATGTATCTTTTCTTAACAGCAGTAACATCTCTTTCGTTAAATCCTCTTTCGACGCTACTTACTATGAGTGGAGTTTTTATAACGCACATAGTTTATGGGGTGCAGTTTGCTAGAGGTCTTATCGCACGTCGCGCACCATGTGAATTTATTGGACAAGATCACGCAAAGAAATGAAACTTTCTGGTACAAAAAAATATATAATAAAAAGATTTTATGATATGATCCCTACGACATTTGGGGTCATAGCTTTAACTTTTATTCTCTTTAATGTAATTGGCGGTTCGCCAGCAGAGGTGATACTTGGTAAGAATGCTACCCCAGAGGCTATTGCGGCTTTTAATCACAAGTGGGGGTATGATTTGCCGTTGTATCAGCAATTTTTCAATTTTATATGTGATATTTTTAAAGGAGACTTTGGGTATTCACTTGAAATGAATGAGCCAGTTGCGGATATCTTGAAGCGAGGAATAGGTCCAACATTGTCTCTTACGGTACCCATGATGCTCAGTGGATTTATTACAGCAATTGGATTAGCAACATTGGCGGCAGCTTATAGGAATAAATTTGCTGATAAAGCAATTCTTTTAGGTTCCACAATACTTATGAGTGTTAATTATGTAGTGTGGGTTATTTTGGGTCAGTACTTTCTTTCTTATAAGGCCGCGATATTTCCGATTTGGGGTTATGAGAATGCGTTTTATTTGGTATTGCCAGTTATTATTGGCGTATTTTCAACACTTGGAACAGATGTAAGATTTTTCAGGACGGCGATACTTGATGAACTATATAAGCCTTATGTATTAACGGCTCGTGCGAAGGGGCTTTCAAAAACGGCTGTAATGTGTAGGCATGTTCTTAGGAATACACTTGTGCCAGTTGTTACATATGTAAGTTTATCAATTCCTTATTTGTTTACTGGTTCACTGATGCTTGAAAGTTTCTTTGGGATACCTGGATTAGGGTCGATTTCTATAAATGCTATTCATTCCTCAGACATGTCTGTTGTTAGGGCGGTTGTGGTTATGGGGGCGTTGATTTATCAGTTTGTAAATCTAACAACAGATTTACTTTATGCTGTGGTAGATCCGAGGGTGCGACTTGGTTAAAGACTTTAAGTGCGGAGAAAAGATGTCAAATAAATCCACGTTGCCACCTGTATGGCTTGCGCTTGTGCCTGTTGCATTTCTTGTCGTGATGCTTGGTTTTTCAGTTTGTACTTTTGGTATAGACACGCTTTATGGCGCTAGTCAATTAACACTTTTAGTTTCTGCCGCGGTGGCAGCTGCTATTGGTATGGCAGTAATGAAGCTTAAGTGGCAGATGATTGAGCAAACTATTGTTGCATCTGTTGCAGAGGTAATGTCGTCTATTTTAATTTTATTTCTCATAGGGGCGTTGAGCGGTGCATGGATGGCAAGCGGAATTGTGCCTGGGTTTATTTATTATGGAATGAAGATAATACATCCAACTTTTTTCCCTGCTACGGCTTGTGCGCTTTGCGCTATTGTATCAATGATAACGGGAAGCTCTTGGACGACGATTGCAACTATTGGTGTTGCGTTGATAGGCATTGGCAATGCGCAAGGCTTTGGTGTGGGTATGGTGGCTGGTGCAATAGTTTCAGGCGCATATTTTGGAGATAAGATGTCGCCACTTTCTGATACTACTGTTCTTGCTTCATCTGTTACTGGGACTCCTCTTTTTAAACATATTAAGTATATGACTGTGACGACAGTTCCTGCGATGGTCATTACGCTTATAGTTTTTGTTATTTTAGGGCTTAATCACGAGGTTGCATCAACAGAGCAAATGGAGATAATAAGTAAGGCGCTTGCGTCAAAGTTCAATATTTCAGGATGGCTTTTTTTAGTTCCAATAATAACAGGAGTTTTAATTGCGTGTAAGACCCCGTCAATAGTTGCGCTTTTTCTATCTGCTATAATGGCTAGTATATTTGCGCTTATTTTCCAGAGGGGGATACTTTGTGAGATTTCAGGATGTGGTAACGCATTAAAGGGCGCGATTATAGCGCTATACGGTGAGTTTCAAGTGTCATTCGAGAGCAATAAGACGCTTGCTGAGTTAACCGATTCAAGTGGAATGGCAGGGATGTTAGATACAATTTGGCTTATTATTTGCGCGATGGTATTTGGCGGAGTAATGAAGGCGTGTGGTATGTTGAAGGCTATAACGGGATTGTTTTTAAAATTTATTAGAGGTCGCACATCAATGGTTTCGTCTACTGTTGCAGCGGGGGCATTTTTTAACACGGTGCTAGCTGATCAATATTTGGCGATTATTTTGACAGGTGGAATGTTTATGCCAGTGTATAGAGAGAAGGGGTACGAGCCTAGGCTTTTAAGTCGCACTACTGAGGATGCGGTAACGGTGTTAAGCCCCTTAATTCCATGGTCAACTTGTGGAATGACACAAGCTACTATTTTAAATGTGCCTACTATAGTTTATCTGCCATATTGCTTTTTCAATATTCTTTGCCCAATATTCACAATATTTATTGCGGCAATTGGTTTTGGCATAATATCAAAACACAAAGAGATTGCAGAATAAATTTTTCCTAAAATTTTGAATTCCAGGATAATATTTTTCCGCACATAATTCTCATTTTATGATATAATACGTCTTGCGATGGCAAGAAAGAAGTATACTCATTCTCCTTATTGGAGGGCTAAGAAGTCCACTATTGAGCGTTCGTACGTTTCGGATGCTTTAAAGTATTTTGGGCTTTATGAGCTTTTTACTTCAGATTTCGGCGAGGAGGAGACTAA
>JAGBZX010000038.1 GCA_017628025.1 Kiritimatiellia bacterium
AACATGATCACTGGTGCTGCTCAGATGGACGGCGCTATCCTCGTCGTTTCTGCAGTTGACGGTCCAATGCCTCAGACCCGCGAGCACGTTCTTCTCGCTCGTCAGGTTGGCGTTCCAAACATCACTGTGTTCCTCAATAAGTGCGATATCGCTGATGCTGACATGCTCGAGCTCGTCGAGATGGAAGTTCGCGAACTCCTCGCTAAGTATGATTATGATGGTGATGGCGCTCCTGTAATCCGCGGCGCTGCATATCCTGCTACTCAGGCTACTTCAGCTGACGACGCAGCATGCAACTGCATCACTGAGCTCATGGCTGCTCTTGACAGCTACATCCCTGAGCCAGAGCGCGAACTCGATAAGCCATTCCTTATGCCTATCGAAGACATCTTCTCGATCGAAGGTCGTGGTACAGTTGTTACCGGCCGTGTCGAGCGTGGTATCATCAAGGTTGGTGACGAAGTTGAAATCGTCGGTCTTAAGCCAACGGCTAAGACAGCTGTTACTGGCGTTGAAATGTTCCGCAAGCTCCTCGATCAGGGTCAGGCAGGCGACAACGTTGGTACGCTCCTCCGCGGTACTAAGAAGGAAGAAGTTTGCCGTGGTCAGGTTCTCGCAAAGCCAGGTTCTATCACTCCTCACACGGAGTTCAAGGGTCAGGTCTACGTCCTCACGAAGGAAGAAGGCGGCCGTCACACTGCGTTCATGAAGGGCTATCGTCCTCAGTTCTACATCCGTACCACGGACGTAACTGGTGACATCCAGCTCCCTGAAGGCGTTGAAATGGTTATGCCTGGTGACAACGTCGAGATCGCTGTTAAGCTCATCGCCCCTGTGGCGCTTGAAGAAAAGATGCGCTTCGCAATCCGCGAAGGTGGCCGCACGGTCGGCGCCGGCACGGTTTCTACGATTATCAAGTAATCAAGCGAAGCCTTCTGTGAGATGCCTGCCCGCTAAATCCCGGCCGCAAGGGTCGGCTGGGGGCGGCGGGTGGGCTAGACTCTCTAGAAGCTAAGTAGAGAAGAGGTTATAGGAAATGCGAGAATTGGCGATATTAGCCTGTGGCGAGTGCAAGAACCGCAACTATACGACGACGCGCAACAAAAAAACGATGACTGATCGTCTCGAGTAAGTAAAGTTCTGCCCTACCTGCCGCAAGCGCACGTCTCACAAAGAGACAAAGGGCAAGTAAGTCCGTTTTTAATGTAGGGTAGTAGCACAATGGCAGTGCAGCGGTCTCCAAAACCGCCTATGGGGGTTCGATTCCCTCCTACCCTGCCAAATTGAACGAGGGCGAGAATATGAAGAAAGCTTTTCTTAAAATTAAAGAATATTTGAAGGGTGTCGGGGCGGAAGCAAAACGCGTAACGTGGCCGAATAAAAATGAGTTGTGGGGTTCTACTCTCGTTGTTATTGCCTTCATTTTCATTCTCGCTGCAACCACGTTGGTTTGCGATAAAGTTATCGAAGGCTTTGTTAAACTCGTCCACATTGGGGCGTAATTAAGGAGAATTATGAAAAAACAGTGGTTTGTTCTCCATACGCTCACGGGTCAAGAGATGAAGGCCCAGAAGTCGATCGCCGCAAGGGTTAAGATCGAAAACATGGAAGAATACATCGGTAGGTGCGAAATACCTACTGAGCGCGTCGTTGAGAAGAAAAACGGCGTTAGGCGTGTTACTGTAAAGAAGTTTTTCCCAGGTTACATTCTTTGCGAACTTGCTCTTTATGATGAAAGCAAGGGCACGGATGACAGGGGCAAGAAAACTATTTACCCTCAGACATGGCAATTCTTGCGTGAAACGGCCGGCATTATCGGGTTTGTTGGTGGTGAGCAGCCGATACCGTTGAAGCAGCAAGAAGTCGATGCGATTCTTGAGGATAAGCCCAAGAGTGGGCATCAGGTTGAAAGACCTAAGGTTAATTTCTCCGTTGAAGAAACGGTTAAGATTATTGATGGCGCGTTCATGGGTTTGACGGGTCAGATAAGTATGGTCGATCCCGACAGGGGCAAACTCAAGGTCGAAGTAAAAGTCTTTGGCCGTATGGTTCCAGTCGACGTCGAATATTGGCAGGTTGAGAAGGTTTCTATTGAAGAAACTCTTCCTCCCGTCAAGTAAGACAGGTATTTGCAGTCCGCAATCCGTGGGCTTTGTAGCGTAAAGCTACTTTGCACCTGGCTACCGGGAAGGATCCCCGGCAGGAGCTGCACGAAAGAGAAGGTAAAAAATGGCCAAGAAGGTTACTGGCGTGGTTAAGCTCCAGATTCCTGCTGGTGCGGCTAATCCCGCGCCTCCAGTGGGTCCCGCGCTCGGTTCTGCAGGTGTTAATATCATGCAGTTCTGCAAGGAGTTCAATGCCAAGACAGCTAAGGATGCTGGTCTTGTTATCCCCGTAGTTATTACTGTTTATCAGGATCGTAGCTTCTCGCTTCAGTTCAAGTCGCCGCCTGCGTCGACACTCCTCAAGAAGGAAGCTGGTCTTGCTAAAGGCAGTGGCGTTCCCAACAAGAACAAAGTCGGCAAGGTTACGAAGGCTCAGCTCATGAAGATTGTTGAAATCAAGAAGGCTGACCTCAATACCGACAATCCCGAGCAGGCTCTCAAGATGATTGAAGGTACCGCTCGTAATATGGGAATCGAGGTGGTTGAATGAAGCACGGCAAGAAGTATTTCAACGCGCTAAAGAAAGCGCCCAAGAAGCCTGTCTCCATTGAAGAGGCTGTTAAGTTTATCAAGGCTAACCCTGGTGCGAAGTTCGACGAAACTGTCGATGTATACTTCCATCTCGGTAAGGCTCTCACCAAGGGCGACACAGCTGTTCGCGGCGTTGTTAAGCTCCCTAACGGCACTGGTAAGACTGTTAAGGTCGCAGTGTTCGCTGGTGGTGACGCAGCAGAAGCAGCAAGAGCTGCCGGTGCAGATTTCGTCGGCATGGCAGACCTCATTGAGAAGGTTACCAAGGAAGGTTGGTGCGATTTTGACGTCGCCATCGCTACAGTTGAAGCGATGAAGGAAGTCAGAAAGTGCGCTCGCGTTCTCGGTCCTCGTGGTCTTATGCCCAATCCTAAGACTGGCACCGTAACGGATGATACCGCTACTGCAGTTAAGGAAGCTAAAGGTGGTAAGGTTGATTTCCGTATGGATAAGACCGGCAACGTTGCTGTTGTTGCTGGTAAGCGTTCATTCGAAGATGCTGCCCTCTGCGAGAACATCCGCAAGGTCTTCTCTGCAGTTCAAGCTGCTAAGCCCGCTACCGTAAAGGGTACGTTCATCAAGTCCGCCACGATTGCCTCTACTATGGGCGTCGGTGTGCCTGTCATCATCTCGGGCGATGCGGAATAAAGGAGGAATGCGAAATGAGAATTGAAAAAGTCGCTATTCTCGACGAAGTTGTCGCCCGTGTCAATGATTCGGACTACTGCTTTATCATCAATCACGGCGGCGTGACTGTTGCTGAAATGGCAAAGCTCCGTGCAAGCCTCCGTGCTTGCGACAGCCGTTTGCTCGTCGTTAAGAATACCTTCCTCGCCAAGGCAGCTCAGAAGAAGGGCTGGAGCGAAGAAGTTAATGCAATGCTTTCAGGCAACACCGCTATCGTAACTGGTCACGGTGAACCTACAGCTGTTGCTAAGGCTATCATGGAATTCGTTAAGACTTCTGGCGGTAAGGCATCTGTCAAGGGTGCTGATTACGACAACAAGATTGTCGATGCTGCTATGGTTGACGCTCTTTCCAAGATCCCTGGCAAGAACGAACTCAGAGCTATGCTCCTTATGCTTTTCAAGGAACCTGCCACACGCTTGGCTCGCGTCCTTTCCGAAAAGGCGAAGAAGGAACCAGCCGCCGAGGCGCCAGCCGCAGAAGCACCCGCTGCTGAAGCTCCAGCTGCAGAGTAATTGAACTAAATTTCCTTCAGATGAAAAACGCTGAAGGTTGAACTAAAAAGGAACAAATAAAATGACAAACGAAGAAATCATCAACGAGCTCTCTGGTAAGACAGTGCTCGAAATCAACGAACTCGTCAAGGCTCTCGAAGAAGCATGGGGTGTTTCAGCTGCTGCCGCTGTTGCAGTTGCTGGCCCAGCTGCTGCTGCTCCAGTCGAAGAAAAGACTGAGTTTGACGTAGTCCTCAAGTCAGCCGGTGCTAACAAGATTGCGGTCATTAAGGAAATCCGCGCTATCACCGGTCTCGGCCTCAAGGATGCTAAGGACATGGTTGACGGTGCTCCTAAGACGGTCAAGGAAGGCGCTTCTAAGGAAGACGCTGAGAAGATCGCAGAGCAGCTCAAGAAGGCTGGTGCTGAAGTCGAAGTTAAGTAATCTTCGAAATCGGTTAACCGATCAAAAACCGCGGCGTTTCGTCGCGGTTTTTACTTTTGTAAAAGGCATTTCCATTTAACTTGCACATTTGATATAATACTAGGAATGCGAGGAAATGAAATGAATAATAAATATCTTATAGTTTTGCTGTTAACTTTAACTGCTTCGATTAATGCACTACAAGCTTGCACAGCAGTTGTTGTTGGTAAAAAGGCTAGTGCCACTGGTTCTGTTATTGTTGGACATAATACAGATTTAGGTGGCAGATTTGTAATGCGTTACTCTTTAGTTCCAGCTAGAGTTCATGAAAAGGGTGCGCTAATGGTTCAAGAGCCAGATGCTGCGAAAATACCGGAACTTGAGCGTTCGTATTCATTTTATTGGGCAGAGGTAAAATCATACACAGAAAAATATTCCCCTGGTGATCATATGCTTAATGAGCATGGCGTTACTCTTATTTCAAATAATGGTGGCGTTGTTAAAGAGTGGCTAGGAGTAAAGTATTCCCTAAAAGAAGAAGGTAGAGCTTCTGAATTAGTGGAAGGTGGCTTAAAACACAATTTCAGAAGAGCTGTAATTGAACGCGCAAAATCAGCTCGTGAAGCGATTAATATAGCAACGAATCTTATTGAAACTTGGGGTTATGCTATGCCTTCTCGTATTTTTACAATCGCAGATAAGGATGAAGCGTGGGTTTTGCAGGTTGTCAAAGGTCGCCGCTATATAGCCAGGCGTTGTCCTGATGATGCAGTTGTTGTTTACCCAAACTCTCTTACGATAGGAAAGATTGAAAAAGGCGATATTGTAGCGCCACATTTACTTAACAAGCCTGAAGATTTTCATTTTATCCGTGAATATCAAGGGCCTCGCACATGGCGCTCTGATTACAATTGCTATCGTTGGCGCAGTGCCTATGAAATCGCTGCGGGAATTAAATTTGGTGAAGTTGAAGAGTATCCTTTTTCAACAGTCCCCGCTCGTAAGGTTTCTTGGGAAGACGTGAAAAATGCTCTTTCGTGTCATCGAGAAAACAAATCTCAATGCGATGATATAATTCATCCATTTGATGGCCAATCAAATACAGTTTCAGTTTGTCGCCGTAATACAAAGCAGTCAATGGTATGTGTTTTTGCACCGCGCCCAGAGGATATAGTAGTAAATGTTGCCCCTGGTCGTCCTTGCTCTACTAAGTTTCAGCGTTGTCGCCCGTTTGCTGGTCAGCTGCCTAAGGGCGCAGCAACTGGCAAAGAAGCATATCAACGACTTTTAGACCACATTAAGCCGCTAAAAGAATTTTAAAAAATAATGTCAGAAATAAGAAAGTAGTATTCCTTGAGTATAAGAAGAGACAATCTTAAGAAAGAGAGGAAATCATGAACAAGACAAAATATACATTAGTAATCGTTGCTGCTCTTGCTGTGACAGGTGTGTTTGCTAGGCCACATCATGGCGGTTTTAATAGAGGCTTCTGCCGCGGCCCTCACCCAGTAAGACATCATCATAGCCATAGCTCTTGGGGTAAGGGCGGTCGTAATTTTTGGCCTGGCTTTGTCGGTGGTGTAGTTGGCGGTATCGTCTCTCGCAAAATCGTTACGCCCGCTCCTACGGTTGTAGTTTCTACTCCAACAGTTGTCACTACTCCAACTATTGTAACTCCTACTGTAGTTACGCCTACAGTCGTTACGCCTACAGTTGTTGCAACACCAGTTACTACAACTCAGCAGGTTTGGGTAGAAGGGTGCTATATAGATCAATTACAGCCCAACGGCACATACATCAAGGTTTGGCAGCCAGGGCACTATGAGACTCGCACTATAACAGTGCAGTAATGTAATTGATGAAACGCCTGAGCTTTCGACAAAGATGTCTCGGAATAGGGATGATCGTGGCGGTTACGGCCGTCGCGATTGTCTTTTGGCGTAATCAATCTTTGCTCACGAGGCGTCTTTCAAGTTCTGGTGATGATCAATTAGTGACAGTTACTGGGTATTGTTCATGCGGTAAGTGTTGCGGTTGGAGGCGGACATGGTTTGGCTTTGGTAGTCCTGTTTATACTTACGGAAAGATGAAAGGTAAGCCTAAAAAGGTTGGCTATACTGCCACTGGTAAACGAGCTGTTCATGGAACGATAGCCGCAGATACATCGGTGTATAAATTTGGAACAAGACTCTTTGTCCCTGGGTATGGTACAGGTACTGTTGAAGATGTTGGTGGTGCGATAAAGGGTAAGCACATTGATATATGGTTTCCAACCCACCAACAAGCTAGGCGTTGGGGCGTGAGGAAACTTAAGGTTACAAGATTATGACAAAACGAAAGCAAACAAGCGGAGAAGAGATAGCAAATACTGTTACACACGTTGTAGGCTCGCATCTAGGAGCGGCAATGTTAGCTCTTCTCGTTTGGCAGGGTGCAACTAGCGCAGTAGATGTGCCATGGAAAGTTGTTGGTGGAGCTATTTTTGGATTTTGTATAATTTTACTTTATTCGATTTCTTCCGCTTATCACGCAGTTTCGTATGAGCCAGCAAAAAAAGTTCTTCATGTGATGGATCATATGGCGATATATTTTTTAATTGCCGGTAGTTACACTCCATTTTGTTTAGTCTCATTAAGAACTGAAAATCCAGCACTAGCGTGGTCAATTTTTGGAATAGAGTGGGGCGCTACAATTACTGGGATATTTTTTAAACTTAAAACTACAGGAAAGTTCAGATATCTCTCTACCGTTTCGTATATAGTTATGGGCTGGGTGGCGGTACTAGCAATAGTGCCTCTGATTAGGTCGCTACAAGGGCTTGGTACTATGTGGCTAGTTGTCGGCGGTGGCCTTTATACATTAGGTTGTATTTTTTATCTTTGGCGTGCGATGCCATATTCGCATATGATTTGGCACATCTTCGTTCTAGCAGGCACCATATGTCACTTTTTCTGCTTATTGTGGTATGTAATGTGATGCTTGATTATTAATAAATAAAGTAGTATAATTCAATAAAAAATATGAAATTTTTGCCGCTTCTAGTTTATTTTGCGATACTTTTATTTATCGGATTTAAGTTCCGTGCTCGTTCAAATTCAGTTTCTGGCTTTGTTCTTGGGGGTCGAAGTGTCGGAGCTTGGTTAACAGCTTTTTCATACGGGACTAGTTATTTTTCGGCTGTTGTTTTTGTTGGTTATGCTGGGCAATTCGGCTGGAAGTATGGCATTGCTGCCACGTGGGCTGGCATTGGTAATGCTCTAATAGGTGCGCTTATGGCGTGGACTGTTCTCGGTAGGCGCACGCGACTTCTCTCGCAACACCTTGATGCCTCTACGATGCCAGAGTTTTTTGGCAGACGTTATGACTCAAAGGCTTTAAAGCTAGTAGCTTCAGCTATAATTTTCGTTTTTCTTGTTCCATACACCGCGTCGCTTTACAATGGACTGTCTCGACTTTTTGCGATGGCGTTTTCAATTGATTATTCTATGTGCATACTTCTAATGAGTGTGCTGACGGCTGTGTATGTAACTGCTGGCGGTTATATGGCTTCTGCGATTAATGATTTCATTCAAGGTATAATTATGCTATTTGGTCTTGTGGCAGTTATTGCTGCAGTTATAATGACTAATGGAGGCCTAATTGATTCGTTAGATTCCTTAGCGCGTATAACTGATTTAAATGTATCTTCAACACCTGGAGTTTTCGCATCATTTTTTGGTCCTGATCCTTTGAATCTACTTTTCGTAATTATTCTAACATCATTCGGCACTTGGGGGCTACCTCAGATGGTGCAAAAATTCTACGCCATTTCAAATGAGGATGCGATTGCCAAGGGTACGATTATTTCAACATTGTTTGCTTTTGTTATAGCAGGTGGTTGTTATTTCTTAGGTGGTTTTGGTCGACTTTTTGCGTCAAAGGTTGATGTAGTAAAAGAAGGCTATGACGCGATTATTCCTGCAATGCTTGCTGATCTTGGGCCGGCTTTAATATCGCTAACTGTAATATTAGTTCTTTCTGCATCGATGTCTACGTTATCCTCTCTTGTGATAACCTCAAGTGCAACTTTAACAAGCGACTTTATTAAGGGCTCTTTTGTCAAGAATATGAAGCCCAAGACTGAGGTTTTAACGATACGCTTGTTTATCGTTTTCTTTATCGCAGTTTCGGCTATTATCGCTTTGATACAGCATAAAAGCTCTGTCACTTTTATAGCCCAGCTTATGGGAATATCGTGGGGCGCGTTAGCGGGTAGCTTTTTAGCACCGTTTTTGTTTTCTCTTTATTGGAAGCGCACCACAAAAGCATCGTGTTGGGTCTCGTTTATTTTCGGCTCAACATTAATGATTTTAAATATGCTTGCGAAGCCTTATTTTCCAGAAATCTTTCGTTCGCCGATTAATTGCGGTGCACTTGCTATGTTAGCGGGCTTTGTTATAGTGCCACTGGTTAGCTTCATTACGCGCGCTCCAGACCGCAGGTTTACAGATGCGCTTTTTGCTTGCTACGATAGTCCTCGTCAGGTATCGGCTAAAACAGCACTCGGTTAATGATTACGGCTCTTTGTGTTTTACCGATTTTATTTCTTCTCTCGGCGTTTTTCTCCGGGTCAGAAACGGTGCTTTTTTCGCTAACGCCTACCCAGCGTTCGCGTATAGCCTCGCGTAATCCCTCTGCAGAAAAACGAATTTCTAAGTGCCTGGCGGATAAGGCAGTTCTTTTTTCAACTCTACTAGTTGGCAATACATTTGTAAACTTCTCAATTTCCGCTATAGGTTACATGCTTTTAAGAGGAGTACTGCCTAGCTACAGTTGGCTCTCAGTTCCGATATTTACAATTCTATTATTACTTTTTGGCGAAATAATGCCAAAGCGAATTGCTCTTAGATACGCGGAGAATATCGCGCCAATTTGTGCAGTGTTACTTTTAGCCATGCGCACGATATTAGCGCCGTTTAATGCTTTTTTTAAATTGACATCTAGAGTTTTTGCGCCTGCGCTAGAGAGAGAAAGGCGCGCGCTTTCTGATGCTGAATTAGTTTCAGTTATGGAAAGCGTCGCTGAGCATGGTGAGATGTCGTCCTCTGATGTGGAAATGTTAGAAGGTGTGCTTAGGCTTTCAGAGCTTTGCGCAAATGATGAAATGACTCCTAGAGTTGATATAAAAGGGTATGATTTGGAGCTTGATAAAGAACAATTAGCTCTCGCTCTTAAGGAATCAAAACATTCTTATTTGCCAGTGTTTCGTAGGACAGCAGACGCGATAGAGGGCATAATTGATGTAAAAACAGGTAAGATAGAAGATCCTCTATTTGTACCAGAGACTGTCACGTTAGATGATTTGCTAGTAACATTTGCGCATAGTCGTAAATCAATGGCAGTAGTTCTTGATGAATACGGCGGGACGGCTGGGATTATTACTGCAAACGATGTGTTAGAGCTTATTGTTGGTCCCGATATATTTGGCGGTAGAGAAATAGAACCTCGCATAACAAAAACAGGTGAAAATGTTTGGGAGATTGATGCTAAGGCTAGCCTAGATGAGATTAATTTTGAACTTGGGCTAGAATTAGAAGCAGAAGATGCAGACAGGCTTTCGGGGTGGATGCAGTTTCACGCAGGTCGCATTCCGCATCTAGGGCAGAGTATCGCTGCAGACGGATGCGTCGCGACAGTTCTAAAACGCCGCCGTCGCCGCGTTACGCTTGTTAGGCTAGAAGTTGTTGAGTTGCCTCAAGCTGAATCAGACGAGCAGCTTATAGAAGCAACAGAAGAGGCAGTAGAAAAGACAGAGGAGGATAATTTATGATAATGCTTCTTTTTGTTGTTTCGCTACTTGCTTTAGCGCTATCTGCGTTTTGCTCTGGCGCAGAGACGGCGTTTCTTTCTGTTAGCAGAGAACGTATTCTTCATATAGCCCGCGAGGGCGGCAGAAAAGCAAAACTTGTTGAGAATGCTCTTGCTGATATGGGTTGGACTACGGCTACAATTCTTATTGGTAACAATATTGCTAATGTTGTTTATTCTACTACAAGCACAGCGATAATTGTGGCACTATGTGCTGGGGCGTGGCGTTCTATCTGGAGTTTTTTGGCTGCCTTTATAGTTCTTTATGTTTCAGAGTTTTTGCCAAAGATGCTTTGCTCTGCTAGGCCACTAAGGCGTATTCTTATGCTGGCTCCTTTCTATACATTCCTAGCGACATTGCTTAAACCTTTTACAGCTGCAGCAATGTGGATAACTGGCATATTTCTACCTAATAAAACAGATAATAAATATAAGCTTACATCGGCAGACTTAATGAGAATACTCGAGGATAGAAAAGATGGAGTTTGCTTATCTGATATTGAAAGTGCGCTTATTAGCCGTATTTTAGTGCTGCGCTTAAAGAGAAAACAAATTACTGCTGAGGCTCTTCTCTCTGCTTTGCGTGAAGAGGCTTGAGATTATTGCGCTTTTCAATCCTAAGCCAAAGACAAAGTAGATACACGCCGTTTGCCAAGAAAAGTAGCCACATTAAAAGTATTGAGACGTTGCCTTGTCCTATTAACCAAGCTTTATACCACATAAAAACTTCAATAGCATTAACTAAAATCCAGAGTGCCCACTCTTCAATTGCGCGGCGCACTGTTAATATCATAGCTGCTATTGAAAGTATATTTGTAGCAGAGTCGCAAAGAGGTTGTGCTCCGCCGCATACTTTTAGTATCGCCCATGTAGGTATTATTGCTCCAATACAAAGAGCGGCAAGTATCAATCTGCCGCGGTTAGAAAGTTTAGTGCGTTTTATGCCTTCTTCAGGATCTTGCGATCTATTTTTCAACCAGTGAAAAAGGCCAGGAAACATCATTATAAAATAGTACGCATTCAAGGTTAGGTCGCCATAATAACCTGATTTAAAAGCTAAATACGCATAAAGAGGCGTGTTGATAAGCCCAAAAATAAAGCATGATATTTTGCCTTTTCCTGCTAGGATAGTATATGCCATGCCAGTTGTGGCGGCTATAATACCAAGAGGGGTGTCGTCCCAATAAATAGAAAGGGCTGTTATGGAAAAAATCGAAAAGACCAGCCATAGGATTTCTTGTGTGCGCCAGCCAATAAACTGTTCTATAAAAATCTTTTTCATTTTGTAAGAAGTATATCATTTTTACTTGTAAATCTTCACTTGAAATCTTTCCCAAAATATTTGCTTTGATTTTGTTAAAAAAATTTAGTGTAAAATTCACGATAATATGATATAATACACGTCATTAAAGGCCGGGTTGGCACAGTGGCGACTGCGCCTCATTTGTAATGAGGAATTACCAGGGGTTCGAGTCCCTTACCCGGCTCCATTTCCCAAGAAGGTCAAGAATGTCAGAATTTAGAGTGCGTTTCGCGCCTTCGCCGACGGGCAAGGTGCACATCGGTAATATTAGAGCAGCGATATATAATTGGCTCTTCGCAAGACACACCGGCGGCAAATTTCTTTTAAGAGTTGAAGATACCGATCTTGAGCGTTCTACCCCAGAGGCTATTGAGGCGCTTTTAGAATGTATGAAATGGTTAGGCCTTGACTATGATGAAGAGGCTTTTTATCAGACGAAAAATAAGCCTCGTCATATGGAGGCGGTTGAAAAACTTTTAGCATCAGGTCACGCGTATAAGTGTGAGCGCACATCTCGTGATGGTAAGACTGGCCAGGTCATTATGTTCAAAATGCCCAAGGAGGGCGTTATTGAGTTTGATGATATCGTTAAGGGTAAGATGGCTAAAAAGGCTGAAGATATTCAAGACTTTGCCATTGTTCGCTCTGACGGTTCGCCGATATTTCATATTGCTAATGTTGTTGATGATATTGATCAGCGTGTAACGCATATTATTCGCGGTGATGATCATGTTGAAAATACGTTTAAGCATATATGTATATTTAAGGCGCTTGGTGCGTCAGTGCCTAAATACGGTCATCTTTCAATGATTGTCAATCAACAAGGCAAGCCCTACTCAAAGCGTGATGGGGCTGCGTTTGTTGGGGAGTTCCGTGAGCAGGGGTATTTGCCAGAGGCGTTGTTTAATTATTTATTACTTCTTGGCTGGAATCCAGGCGACGATCGCGAAGTTCTAACAAAAGAAGAGATGGTTTCGCTATTTGATCTTGAGAAAGTTCATGTCACTGCTGCGAAGTTTGATATGAAAAAGCTTCAGTGGATGAATGCGGAATATATTAAAAGGTTGAGCGAAGAAGTTTTCACTAATGAGCTACTTAATCGTGTTGCTAAAGAGGGTATGGTAGTGCCTGAAGATTACGATGTAAAGTATCTCGTTTCTCAATTGCAGATTCGCACGAAGTTTTTAAATGATATTCCGTCCGCTTGTCGGTGCTTCTTTAGTGATGATTTTGCTTTTGATGAAAAAGCAGTTGAAAAGCGCTTAAAGAAAGAAGGCGTAAAAGAGTTGCTTCTTGACTTGGTAGAACGCTTTACAAAAGCTCCTGTCTGGCTAGCACCAGAGTTAGAGAATCTTGTTAAAGAGCTCTCTCAGGGTGGCGGAATGGGGCCGTGGGTTCATCCAATACGCGTGGCGGTCTCTGGTCGCGGCGAGGGGATTGGGCTTTTTGAGATGCTTCAACTTCTTGGCAGAGACAAGACGTTGCAGCGCCTTAAGTACGCGGCAGAAAATATCTGCATCTAATGCGCGTTACAGGCGGAGAGTTCTGTGGTAGAACGCTGAGGGTGCCTGACTCTGAGGCGATACGCCCAACACAAGATCGCGTGCGCGAGGCACTTTTTTCAATTCTCGCTCCAGAATTAAGAGAAGCGAAATTTCTTGATTTATTTGCTGGCAGCGGTTCTGTCGGTATTGAGGCGCTTTCTCGCGGTGCATCATCTGTAGTGTTTGTTGAAAATATGCGTCGCCATGTAGCTGTTCTTGAGGCGAATCTCAAAACGCTTTCGCTAACTCCACCTAGGGCTAGTGTTGTAGTTTCTCAGGTTGAGTCATGGGTTTCTTCGTATAGTGGACCTGGCTTTTCTATCGCTTTTGCTGATCCTCCGTATGTGTTGTGGCGCGAGGGGGGCTTAGCGGAATTCCTTAAGCTTTTAGCTCAGCGTTCAGTCGTTAGTATAGAAGGGTTGTTTATCGCAGAGACAGACATGGCGATGGATGCTCAAGAGGTTGAAGGGTGGCAGTTACTTCGCGATCGACTCTATGGCAAGACTCGTATAGCAATCTGGAGGAGAAAAAAATGAAAGCTGTTTTTTTTGATGTAGACGGCACTATGTTTGATACTAGGGCAGATCTTGCTGGCGGCGTTAATCACACGAGACGGGATTTTGGTTTGCCAGAGTTGCCTATTGATGTTGTAATTTCTCACGTTGGACAAGGTTCAAAATATCTAATGGAGCATTGTATTCCTGAGGCGCCTTTGCCGTTTGATGAGCTTTGGGCAGTTTATACATCGCATTATGAAGAGCATTGTTGCGACAAGCTTAAGATGTATCCTGGAGTAATTGAGACATTAGATGAGCTTAAGTCTAGGGGCTGGTTGTTGGGCGCAAACACAAACAAGCCTAATTTTGCAGTTAAGAAAATATTCGAAACCTTTGGTCTTGATAAGTATTTTGGCGATGCCGTTATTGCTGGCGGTGATGGTTTTCCGTTAAAGCCCGACGCTCGCTCGATTATCGAATGCGCGTCGCGTTTGGGTCATGTTCTAACTCCTGATGATTGGATGGTTGGAGATGCATGGAACGATATGCAGTGTGCAGTAAATGCTGGGGTAAATGGTGCGTTTTGTGAATTTGGTTTTGGTGAGCTTAAAGGCACACCATGCGCAGCGAAGTTGAATTGTTTTAGTGATCTTCTCAAGTATTTAAAGTAAGAGGAATAACGCTTATGGATGTGCAGAGCGTTCTTTCTCTTTCGAGAGTAACACAAGTAAGGCAATTAAAAGCAGAGATTTCAAAGTTGAAATCAGAGAACATGCGTTTGCATGACGAGAATGCGTCATTGTTGGCGCATTTGGATATGGCGATAGCTGCAGCGGTAGATCTTTCATTAGTTGGTGAAGGTGGGCGCTTTATTATTATTGATGGCTGGAATATGATTTTAGGTGCGCGCAAGAGAGCTGCAGATAGAAAGGAGCTTTTGGGGCAGGTTAGAGAGCTTGTAGCTCAAAGGCCACAAGATTTTGTGTGGATAGTCTATGATGGTCCCAAGCGCTCGAGCGTGTCGGAGGGGCGTATCCGAGTAAGTTATACTGGCGGGACAGGGCCGCACAGGGCAGATAAGTTAGTTTGTGATTTTTTGCGAATGGCGCGTCTTAGGGCAGATACGACGAAGATAGAGCTTCGTACGAGCGACATAGATTTTCTAAAAGAAGCTAATCGAATTTTAAATAAAGCGTAGTAACCTTTGCTAGGCTTTTTCTTGTACAACTCTTCCTTATGAAAAGTCCGAGGTACAAGGGAAAGTGTTTTCAAACTCTGGTCTTTTTCGTGTTAATTCGTGACGGCGAAGCCGTTTGGAGGTCGCCTCGCGGGCGCAATGTACAATGCGCAACCGAGTAAAGTTTGTTCATATTATTATTGACAGGGGGGGGGGGTAATTGCTAAAATATCAAACAAAATAGAACAGGAGAAGTTATGAGTATTTTAAAATTCTTAGTCTCTTTCAATCTTGTTATTTGTGCTTGTTCAAGTTTTGCCGCTACAAAATATTGGTCAGGAGCCACTAGCGCAGACGCTAATAAGTTAGCTAACTGGTTTGATGACGCTGCTTTCTCTGTCCCCTCAACCATGCTCCCAGTCACTGGTGATGATATTATTCTTGGTGCTGGCGCGAAATATATGAAATGGAATTTAAATGATGTCGCCCCAGGAAGTTGGACACAAACTGTAGATTATACCGGGACTGTAACGTTTCATACTGGAAGAAAAAAAGGCTACAACGGAACGTTATATGGTTTTACTGAAGACAATGGTGAGTCTCGCGTTTTTAAGATTACTGGTAATTGCTCTCTTCAATCTGGAACTTGGACACATCCCACGCAGCCTGATTTTTCCAGCTATACATCTACACAAGCCTATACTAGCGGTCATGGTTTGTATCATATCATTGCTAATATATTAGGTGATCTTAATGTTGGAGCGGCATTTATTGCCAATGCTAATGATAGGGGATTCTCTGGTAAATCAAGAGGTCCAGGCGCGGGGCTAGCTAATAGTAGTGCTAGTCATGGCGGTTATGGCGGCGGAGGTAATGATATTAAGACCTCTGCGCCATACGGTTCATTTAGAAACCCATGTACCATAGGCTCGAGTAGTACAACTGCAAACGTTGGTGGCGGCGCTATTGAGTTAATTGTTGGAGGAGCTCTTACGATAGCAGATGGCGCTATTTTTAGAGCTAATGCAAAAAACACAACTTATTATACTGGTTCAGGCGGAAGTATTTCAATTATAGCTTCGTCAATTTCAGGCGGTGGAACGTTTATGGCAAATGGCGGCGAAATATCGTCTAAAATCTACGGCGGTGGCGGTGGTGGTGGCCGAATTTCCATAATTCTTACGGGTGCAAACGCGGACTTTTCTTCTTTCACTGGCACTTATTCAGCTTGCCATATGCCAGGTACAGCAGGTACGAAAATAGACGGCTCAGGAGGAACGATATATTTAGAGTGCGCTAACTGTTGGGGCTTCGTCTAAATTATTTATTGAAGGCGCTACAAAACTTCAAGGTTCGCTACATATTGGTAATGCAGGTGCAGTAATGCATTCTCGTGGCATAACTTCAGAAGCATACAAGTTAGATCTAACTGTTACTGGTGATGTTACTATAGATGCCGGTGGCAAGGTAGATGCTACGGGTATGGGCTATGAGAAATGCAAGGGTCCTGGCGCGGCAGGTGGTAATGTTAATGTCCCTGGATTGCATGCTGGCCGTACGCGCGGCATGACAGCTACTGTTCATTGTTACGGGTCGCTTACTAGACCAATTAATTATGGCTCAGGCGGTGGATATAATAATGTTGCCGATGGCGGTGGCGCAATAATATTAACTGTAGAAGGCAAACTTATTAATAATGGTAGTGTGTCAGCTAATGGCGCTAATATTAATGATTATTATCCAGGTAGCGGAGGTAGCGTGTGGGTTACAGCATCAGAAATTGCAGGAACGGGGTCTTTTACAGCTGATGCAGGAACTGCAGGGAAAGATGGTAATAGTTATGGCATGGGTAGCGGAGGAAGAGTGTCGTTATGGATTACAAGCCCTGGCAAAGACTTTTCTAATTGTACTGGTCAAATTTCTGCGTTTGGAGGATATCGAAGCGCAGGCACTAAGAGCGCCAATTATGGAGGCGGCGGAACAATATATTTAAAGACTGGCGACCAAGCGTTTAATGAAGGTACTCTAATAATTACTAACAAGTATAACTCAGCATATACTACAGAACTAGTAAAAACACCTACAGGAGGAGTGACAGATCTTGATGTTGGTAGTGTTCATATATGTGGTAATGGGCGACTTGAAATAACTAATGCCACATTAACAGTGAGAGGCTCATGGATAAATGAAGGTAATTTTATTGCTAATCAAGATGCGGTGGTAGAGTTTGTTGATGCTACAAAGGTATCAACGATAAAAGGCACAAATGCATTTAAAAACTTTTACTGCACAGAGCCTGGTAAAAAATTGGTCTTTGGGACAAGTGATAAAGACAAACTCTCAATAACCGACAATGGGAGTATTAAATTAATAGGTAATGAAGAAGGCAATGTAATATTGCGTGGGGACGATGAAACTAAGATGTGGCACATAGGAGTTTCCGCGTCTGCTAATACTGATATTAACTTTGTTGATGTTGCCAATTCCGACGCGGAAAGCGGATCGTTAGTCGTGGCAAACAATTCTGATATAAGTAAAAATCAAGGCAATCTTAATTGGCAATTTGTTTCAATTGTCATTAACGAAACAAATGAATGGACAGGTTTGGTTTCCGAGTTGTGGACGGAGCCTGGAAACTGGACGCTTAATAGAATTCCAGTAGAGACAGACGTTGTTGTAGTGCCTAATAGGGCTATTTCGCCGACGCTATCAGGTAATACAATGTTAAATAGTTTTGTTGTTGAGGAAGGCGCTACTTTATCGCTTAATGGTAATAATTTAACTGTGACAAATTCAATTTCTGTAGCCGGAAAGATTATTGCGCAAGGAACAGAAACCTTGACATTTTCTGGTGATGTTTCTATTGAACCAAATGGTTTTGATTGTGCGTTTTCAAGGCTTTTCATAGATGGCTCAAATAACCAACAAATCGATTTTGGGAATTGCGAATTATGGCATCTTAGCATTTCAAAGAGTGGTGGAGAAATTCAATTTGCAAATAATATAAATGCAAATGGAAGGCTTGTATTGGAAGCTTCAGGTGCGACGGTTATGAACTTTGCCCCAGGTAGCAATATTAATGTCTCAGAAAAGGGATATGCTGTGGCTAAAGGTCCTGGAGCAGGCGGTTATGATGGCGGGAATAACGGCGCTTCTCATGGTGGTATTGGCTGTGGCCATATTAGTAAAAAGACAACACCTCCTCATGCGCCATGTTATGGCTCGCTTTTAAAGCCAATAAATCTTGGCTCTGGCGGTAAGACAGGTGGTGGTCCGGGAGGTGGAGCTGTGCGAATTTTCGCTGGTGGCGAAATGAGAATCGATGGCGTAATTAACGCCGAAGCTAAGCATGGTTCATCATATTATCCAGGTAGTGGTGGCAGTATTTATTTAAAATGCGCATTACTTTCTGGCGAAGGCAAAATAAGTGTTAACGGTGGAAATGTGTCAATTGATTGCCCAGGTGGCGGCGGAAGAATTGCAGTATATGAAACAGAAGCAACTGATTGGAGCGCGTGGCATGGGCAAATGACAGCTTATGGCGGAATAGTAAGCACTTCTGGTGTGTCAGCTCTTCCTGGTGCTTCAGCTGGAACAATATACCTGCAAACTGCGGCAGATGTGCCAGGTGGCGGTATTGTTAAAATTGACAATCGCGGCGGTTGGAATTTTGGTGCTGATCTTCCTGTTTTAGCAAATCCAATTGATGGCAAAAGAGCATATACCGCAACGAGATTCCAGCTTGGTAATGGGGGCTCTATTAGGTTAAGAGGTGATGTCAGAGTAAAAGATATTGCACTCGATCATTCAAAGTCTTACCTGTATGTGCTTGCCAATCAACTGAGCATACTCTCAACAGAGCATATTAATCGTAAGGGTTGGCTCGGTAATGTGACCTTGTCAGAAGGTGGCGAAATAATTTGGATAAAGGGCTTTGTGCTTAGCATTAGATAACTAGGGCTTATGCGAAAGAAGAATTATTAAAGTTATTCAGTGGAGTTAATTTTTTTCCGCACATAATTCTCATTTTGATAAACTTCACTTAAATAATTATGACAGTGAAGCTTAAAATTGTTAGAAAGTAGCGATGGCGACGGCGGATTTAGGAGGTTTTAAAAATCACAATGTTGTGCGGAAAATAAGAGTCAATAGTATGAGGGTCGTTAATTGTTTGCTCGGCACTTGATTTCCTTTTTTTGAGCGATATTTGATATAATACATATCAATGAAAAATGTACAAATATTGCCCTCGCTTCTAGCGGCTGACTTTGGATGTCTCGCCGCTGAGATTCTTCGAGCTCAGTCATCTTTGGCCGATCAGCTTCATATCGATGTTATGGACGCTCATTTCGTGCCTAATCTATCGTTTGGACCAGATATTGTTAAGCTTGCTCGTAGAGTTTCGCCGTCCTTTAAACGCAATGTTCACTTAATGATGACTCGCCCCGATTTGTATATCGAAAATTTTATTAATAGCGGCGCTAGTTCTATTCAAATCCATGTTGAATCTCAGTGCGATGTTCATCAGACGCTATCTCAAATTCGTCGCCTAGGAGCGAAAAACGCAATAGTGATAAATCCGCCTACTCCTGTAGAAGCATTAAAGCCCTATCTTGATGAAGTTGATGAAGTTTTGGTTATGACTGTAAATCCTGGTTATGGCGGCCAAAAATTTATAGCAGAGTGTCTTTCAAAAGTAACTTATCTTAGAGACCTTCGTCCAGATTTAGATATAATGGTTGATGGCGGATGCACAGACGAAACTATACCGTTAGCTTACGCAGCAGGTGCAAATGAGTTTGTTGCAGGTAGTTACCTTTTTGCCCAAAATGATATGAAGGCTGCCGTTCAGTCCTTGCGCGATAAACTCAAATGCAATTGAAGTTTGACGAATATTTCATGTCTATGGCCTTGCGCGAAGCAGAAAAAGCCGCGAAGGCTGGCGAGGTGCCTACCGGCTGCGTGATTATAGAGGCGAGCGAAGAAGATACAATGCCCGCGGCAGTTAAGATACTTGCTAAAACTCATAACCAAGCAGAGTCGTTGTGCGATGCAACTGCCCACGCCGAGATGTTAGCTCTTTCAGCGGCGTTTGCTTCGCGCGGCGCATGGCGACTTACTAATACAGTTTTATATGTGACGAAAGAGCCCTGTCCAATGTGTGCTGGCGCAATAGCATTAGCTCGAATTCCGCGTGTTGTGTGGGGAGTTTCTGATCCAAAACGCGGCGGACAGACTGTATTTAATGTTTTTACGCACCCAGGTATGAATCATCATCCAGAAGTTACGCAAGGAATTTTGGAGGATGGGTGTAAAGCAATATTACAAAGTTTTTTCAAGCAAAGGCGCAGTGAGGCGCGGGAGAAATCGATTTGCACGCAACAACAGTAGAACAATATCCTTCGCCAGGAGACTTTCTCCTGTATTGGCAGGGTGATGAACTTGAAGTTACTCTAACTTCTAGTGGCGGAGTTGGTAAAGCTGTCTTTCGCACGGATATGTCAGAGAGCGGCAGCTGGACAGATATCCCGATGACGCAGAAAGCCCCTGGCATATATAGCGTTAAGTTGCCGCTTACGAAGGTTGGTATTTTTGAAGGCAAAGCATGCTTTTTCAAAAAGCATTCCCCTCATCCTGTATGGCCAGAAGGTGGCAACTTAAAAATTAAAGTTTTAAGTGATGTAACGCGTAGCAATAATTCCATTTACACAGTTTTTCCGAGGCAGTTTGGTTCGTTTAGAGAGGTTGCTCGTAGGCTTGATTTCATAATGAAGCGTATGGGCTTTAGAATAATTCAAACCTTACCTCCATTCCCTGTGCCTACTACGTATGCGGTGATGGGCGAATATGGTTGTCCTTTTGCCTCGCTAGATTTCTTTTCTGTTGATCCAGCGATGGCTGAATTTGATACTGCATCTACTCCGATGGAGCAGTTTAAAGAGCTTATCGAAGCGGTGCATTCTCGAAAAGGGCTGTTCTTTATAGATTTGCCTGCCAATCACACGGGTTGGGCTTCTGTGCTGCAGACGCATCATCCAGAGTGGTTTCAAAAAAACAAAGATGGCTCTTTTAAGTCGCCAGGTGCGTGGGGGATAGTGTGGGAGGATCTTGTTGAGCTAGATTATTCTCATGAAGAACTTAGGCGTTATATGGCTGAAGTTTTTCTCTTTTGGTGTCGAAATGGCGTTGATGGTTTTCGTTGTGACGCTGGGTATATGATACCAAATGAAGCTTGGCGCGATATAGTTGCAGCTGTACGCCAAGAGTATCCTGATACTGTCTTCATGCTAGAGGGCTTAGGGGGCGATATTTCGTTAACAGATTTGCTCCTTTCCGACGCGGGGCTTGATTGGGCATATTCGGAAATTTTCCAAACATATGACCGTAGTCAGTTTGAGTGGTATTTGCCTAAGGCGATAGAGCGCTCGCAAAAGTTTGGCACGCTTGTTAATTTTGCAGAAACTCACGATAACAACCGCCTTGCTGAAAAAGGTCAGATATATGCGAAACTCCGCGTGCAGTTAGCTGCGCTCTTGTCGTTTCAGGGTTCATGGGGTATAGCTAATGGCGTAGAGTGGTTTGCAAAAGAAAAGATTGATGTGCATGGGCGCAACGATCTTTCCTGGGGTTCACAAAGTAACATGGTTGAGCTAATTGCCAAGTTAAACACCATTCTTTCTAAGTATGAGATATTTAGTGGGCGCTCTGATAGTATGCGCCTAATTACCAGAGGAGGCGGCAATACTTTAGCAGTTTTGCGTGGCTGCGAGATGTTGGTCTTGGCGAACCTTGATTGCGAGCATTCTTCGCGAGTAGAGTTTGATCATAGCGCGTTTGCATATGATGAGGCGGAGGATGTTTTAACAGGGAAAAGAGTAAATGTGTATGGCGATGTTGAACTCTCGCCAGGTGGAGTTATGTGCCTAGTTGCAGATGATGCAAGGCTGCAAACCAGCAAGTCTAGTTCGTTAGTTTCGTCTGATGACGCATTTTTTACTTGGGACTACCCAGAAGATTTAAGTAGAGACTTTATCGCTCCTGAAGCCGAGAAGATTCTAGTTTCTGCTCCAAGTTTCTTTAGGCTTAAGGTAGTAGAGCCTGCGACAAACAAGACGCTTTATTTTAGTGCTTCGAAAGAAGGAGATAAACTTGCCTTTACCGTCCCAGAATACAAAGGAGATGGTTATTCTTGTAGACGACTACAAATAATAATAGAAGTTTATTTTTCAACTTCTCGCATTGAGCGTGCAAAGGCAATGCTTTTAGTTACTCCTCCGCTTTCTAAAGCAAAAGTGCCGCGTGTGTTAGACAAAGATCGGCTTCTGGGCGCTGGGGCTTGTCGAACAGTTTTAGCTAACTCTGCTGGCGCAATTTCGCAGGTTAGAGGAGAATGGGGGCTTATTCAAAGTCAGTATGACGCGTTCCTTTCTGCTAATCCAGATCCTGAATGTCCATCTGATAGGATAAATCTTTGGGCTAGAACTAGAGCGTGGCTTCAGCATGACGGCTATTCTCATGAATTTAATAAAAATGCTCAAAAGTTGTTTTTCACAGATCCAGAAGGCAAGGCTGCTAAGTGGGTTTTCTCGATTCCATGTGGGCTAGGTAGAGTAGCAGAGTTTGAGTTTGTCTTAAGCCTAGCACGCGGCAGAAATGCTGCTCGATTAACAGTAACGCGTTTAAAATCAAAATCTAAAGATCTCCCTTGCGCGGTAAGGCTAGTTTTAAGGCCAGATTTAGAATGGCGTTCGTATCATGCTACAACGAAGGCGTATGAAGGAGCGGAGGGTTTGTTCCCTGCTAGCGTCAAGTCTGCTGCGAACTCATTTATTTTTGCTCCTTACGAGCAGAAGTTTGTCTTGCGCGGTGATGATTGCCTATTTCATGTGGAACCTGAATGGACGTATAATGTCTCGCACATAGAAGAAGCCGAGCGAGGGCAAAGTCCAAGTGGCGATTTATTCTCGCCTGGCTGGATAGAGGCGCAGTTTATGCCTGGCGATAGTATTGAGTTAATAGGCTCGTATGCTGATGCGCTGGAGACGAAGATTGATTGGCTAGGCGATAATGTAGATGATATTGAAGTTTGTAACTTAACAAATGCGCTAAGAAAAGCGATGAATGTTTTCATCGTTAAGCGTAATGAGTTAAAAACTGTAATTGCTGGTTATCCGTGGTTTCTTGATTGGGGCAGAGATACATTTATTTTTATGCGCGGCATGATGTCTGCAGGAATGTATGATGATGCGCTAAAAATTCTGCGAGCATTCGCGAAGTTTGAAGATAGAGGCACTCTGCCAAATATTATTTATGGTCGCACTGCTGGCAATAGAGATACAGTTGACGCGCCACTTTGGTTTATTAGATGCGTCTACGAAATTGAAAAATATGTGCCTAAAGATTCGCTCGTTGATTTAAGAGCAACTTGCGTTTCGATAGTAGAGAACTATATGCATGGCACTCCAAACGGCATAAAGGCAGATGAGGACTCTTGCCTAGTTTGGTCGCCACAACATTTCACATGGATGGACACAAATTATCCAGCATGCACGCCCAGAGAAGGTTATCCAATTGAGGTTCAAGCTCTTTGGGTTTCGGCCTTAAAATACTTAAAGCGCGATGAAGCGGCGCGCTTGGCGATAAGTTCAATAAAGAAATATTTTAAAACACATAATGGATATGGCGATTGTTTAGATGCGCCGCGCGGCGTTAAAGCGGCAGATGCGATTCTTGATACGTCCGTTCGTCCAAATCAGCTATTCCTTATTACGTTAGGTGTGCTAGAAGATGATGCTTCGCCAGTTGACGCTACGAAAAAGCTTATTATCCCTGGCTCAATACGATCGCTTTCTTCGCTCGATAAAAAGTACCGTGGCGTTTATACTGGCGATGAAGATACGAGTCGAAAGCATGCATATCATAATGGCACGGCCTGGGCGTGGGTGTTTCCGACATTTTGTGAAGCAGCGTGGATGACCGAGCGCCTTAAGTCTCATGCGGTACTTTCGCTTTTAGCATCATCTGTGGAGCTTATGAACGCTGGGTGCATTGCGCAAATCTGCGAAATATCAGATGGTGACGCGCCACACAATCAAAAGGGTTGTGCCGCGCAAGCGTGGAGCGTGAGTGAATTTACGCGAGTAATTGCTTGCTTAACTGGCAGAGGAGGAGCGAGATGAGCGACAAGATAATACGCGATGTTTATTTGCTCGCAGGCCCTACAGCTAGTGGCAAGAGTGCCATTTCTGCGCAACTGGCTCGCGAGATTGGTGCGTGGATTTTAAGCGCTGACTCAATGCTTGTCTACAAAGGGATGGATCTAGGGACAGCTAAGCCCTCGCCAGAAGAGATAGAAGAGTTTCATATGGGCGGCGTAAATCTAGTTACTCCAGAAGAGGAGTTTTCTGCGGGTGCCTGGCTTCGCAGTGCGTATAAGTGGTTTCAAAATGTCCCTAAAGAAACTCCTGTTATTATCGTTGGCGGCACAGGGCTTTATTTTTCGGCTCTTCTGCGTGGTCTTGATAGAGCGTGGGTAAAACCGCCGCCAGAATATCCTGTAATTAAAATTGACAGGGCCATTGTAAGGCAGCGAATAGCTGATAGATTAGACGCGATGTTTTTAGCAGGGCTAGAAGAAGAAAAACGAAAGCTCAAATCGCTCTATCCTGTTTGGTCAAAAACCGCGGCACTAGCAATAGGCTATAGAGAAGGTGATGACCGTGATAAAATATTTACTCGCACTTGCCAGCTAGCAAAGCGTCAGGACACGTGGTTTCGTCACCAAGCAAGTGCCATTTATGTCGAGCCTACTCTAGATTCAATTAGGCAATGCTGGCAAAAACACGGTCCTTGGCGGATAGAGATTTCATGAGTTTATTACTTGCTATTTTTTACGCGATAACGAACTTTACGGGAGTTGTTACATTCTCTCGTGAGAGCGACGATTTTTTCTTTATGCTTGATAACGCCAATTCTCCGTGGCGTGTTGCGCGGCTTGAGAATCATGCAGTTGCAGTTGGAGATCAATTAGTTGTAAAGGGTACTAGAGAGCCTTCTTCAAAGCATCGTTTAGATACGGTGTCTATTAAAAAGAGTCAGGGTAGAAAATTGAGTACTCCCGAGATAGAGAGCATTTCGCCAGAGACGCTTTATTCTAGACTCTTGCCATATGGCAATCCTGCGCTTTATGGCCGAGTTATTAAGACAGATGGAATAATAATCGACATTAATCGTAGACAGACGACGACTCAACTGCTTATCGGGCAGAATAATTGTAATTTTCAATGTGAGCTGCCGATATCACTAGAGAAGACATTGCCCAAGGATATGATGCTTGGCGCTAGAGCAGAGGTGACAGGGGTGTTGGTGTACACGTCAATTGAGGATATTGAAAATAATATTGCTCAACGAATTGAGAATATTGAATTAATGCCTCAATCTGCTAGCTCTATTCGCATAATAAAGAAAGCGCCGTTTTGGACGGTTCCTCGTATTTCGTGGGCGTTCGGCACGATTTTGGCTATTGCTGGTGTCTTGTTGCTTTTTCTCTTTACTAGGCGAAGATTTGATAATATGATTGCCGACGCAGAGCGTCGCGAACGCTTACGCATAGCAGCTGATCTACATGATGGTTTTCAGCAGTATTTAGCTGGTTCCATGTTTAGACTACAAGCGGCGCTAAATCTGCTTCCGCCAGAGGCAGAGGCTTCTAGATTACAACTTGAAGGCGTGAGAGATGCGTTACAACACACTCAAAATGGACTAAGGTCGACGCTTTGGGCGATGACTGAAGAAAGCCAGGGCCCAGAATCTTTAATGGAGCTTATACGCTATGCGTCTAGTCGTATGGCGCATTGGCAAAATAAAGTAACAATATCCTGTCAGGGGCGAGAGCGAGCAGTAGCAAGAAACCTTGCAACTAGATTACTCTTGATTATTCAAGAAGCAGTAGGTAATGCGCTTAAGCATGGAGGAGCAACGAAGGTAGATATATGTGTTAACTTTGGCGACACAAATAGGATGTGCCTGGAGATAATAGACGATGGTTGTGGGTTTGATGCTAGTCAAGCGCATAAGGCTGGCCACTATGGGCTTCGCTCAATGGAGAAACGATGCCGCGAATTAGGCGGGGAGATGAAGGTCGAATCATCGAATTCTGGTACAACGTTATCATTTACACTTAATTTAAATGCGTAATAAAAAATCTGCGAAGATTTTGATATAATACTGCTAATCTTAAATTTTTATAGGGGAGGTTTTTTATGCTCAGTTGTGGTTGGCTTTGGCTTTATTTTGGCGCTTTCTTAATGTTTGCGGAGTTACTAGCTCCTGGCTTTGTGCTATTCTTCTTCGGGCTTTCGGCAGCCACGGTTGGAGCGTGTAGGTTGCTAATTGGTGAGGGTTTTGATACATCTTGGCAGTTAGCGGCATTTTCCGTTTTCTCGTTAGTATATCTGTTGTTATTGCGTCGTTGGATGAAGGGCCTTTTTTCAGGTTTCTCTTCTACGAGCGGGACGAAGTTTGGTCATGAAGCAGTTAGTCGCACAGGCAAGGTTGTTAAAGCTATTGCGCCGCCAATTAAAGGTAGAGTTTTAATTGGTGATTCTGAGTGGGATGCTATAGCAGATACGGCGATAGCTGAAGGGGTAGATGTTCGTGTTGTAGAAAGTGAGAATCTGACAATGCGAGTGGAGGCGGTGTAAGAAGTTGCGCGGCAAAACGATAGTATTAGCGGCTGGAGAGTTTCCTGCAAAAAACACGCAACCTCGCCGCATTTTAGATAGTGCTAAGAGAGTTGTTTGTTGTGATTCTGCAGCTGATTGCTATTTAAAAAAAACAGGTCTATTTCCAGCTGCCGTAGTTGGCGATTGCGACTCGCTTAAAGGCGAGTTTAATAATGTTGTTCGCATATCAGAGCAGCAGACAAATGATTTAGAGAAGGCTGTTAAATATTGTAGAGAAAGAGGTTGGAGTGACATTGTAGTTCTAGGAGCAGTTGGCAAGCGTGAAGATCATTCAATCGGGAATGTGTTTCGTGCGCTTGCGTTGGGAGTTGAAATAGTAACTAAGCATGGTAGGTTTGTGCCGGTTTGTGGAGTGAGGCGCTTTAAAGTTCGAAAGGGCGCGGCAATTTCTGTGTTTCCTTCGTCGCCTTCGACAGAAATGAAGTCGAAGGGGTTGCAGTGGCCGCTTGAAGGTGTGAAGTTTTCAAATCTTTATGTTGCTACTTTAAATAGGGCAACTCACAGTTCAATACAAATTGAGAGCACAGAGCCTGTGATGCTCTTTATGGAATATTGAGATGAAAAAAAAGATATTAAAAGAAAAAGAACAAAAGCCGATGTTTGCGTATCCTGGAGAAGACCCGCTTAAGGATACTGCTAGCGTAATGAAGTTTTATAAACTGCCATCAGCTTTTCCTAAGGCGGTATTAGAAGAAGCGAAAAATATAGATAAAGCATTTGCGAAAGAATCCATTAACACAAAAGGGCGCTTAGATTTACGTGGACATTTTGTTTTCACGTGTGATCCAACGACTGCGCGAGATTTTGATGACGCTCTTTCTATAGAAGTTGACAGAAAAGGTAATCGCGAGCTTGGCGTGCATATTGCAGATGTTTCGCATTATGTGCGTCCAGGTAGTGCGATAGATCGAGAGGCATTTAGGCGTTCAACTAGCGTTTACTTTTGTGACAGAGTTGTGCCGATGCTCCCAGAAAGCTTATGTAATGGAGTTTGCTCATTAAAGCCAGATGAAGATAGATATGCTTTTTCAGTATTTATGAAGTTTGATTCTGCTGGCAATATGATAGCTCGCAGATTTGCAAAATCTGTCATTAGATCAAAGTATCGCTTTACATATGAGCAGGTTATGGCGATAATCGCTACTGTCAAGCGCGGAAATGGCGCGGCAAAAAGTTTGTCTAATAAGTTGCCAAAGAAGGAGCTTGTGAAGATTCGCCAGATAGCAGACTTGGCTCAGCAGCTTAGGGCTAGGCGAGTTGCGGCAGGCGCATTGGATATAGAGATACCTGAAGCAGAAGTAATGCTAGATAGTTTTGGAGAATTAGAGAGTATCATTACTAGGCCATATGACCAGTCTCATCAAATGATAGAGGAGTGCATGGTGGCGGCTAACGAGGCTGTGGCAACTGAGTTGCGCACGAACGGAGTTAAGATTCTCTCGCGTTTTCATGATGCGCCAGATGAAGAAAAACTTGATCTTTTAAGAGCAGAACTTCGCTCGTTAGGAGTTAAGGTTGGTAATATTACAAGCAAGAAGGTCTTCGCTCAGTTTCTCTTGAAGATTAAGTCCTCGCCTCTTTATCCGACGCTTGCCATGATGGTTTTGCGTTCGATGAAAAGGGCGGTATACGATTCAATTGCGACAGGGCATTTTGGGTTAGCAAAAAAATATTATGCTCACTTTACCTCGCCAATTAGGCGTTATCCAGATCTTATACTTCATAGGCTACTATTAAATCATATTTCTGGCGCGAAGGTAAAAACGTCACCTAGGCTTTTGGAGAAATGGGCAGAACATTCAACTAAGGCCGAGCAGACGGCGACAGATGCAGAACGTGCGCTTGTTGAAATTAAGAAGTATCGACTTTTACAGAATCAGCTTTCCTCGCGAACTGTTCAAGAATATGAGGGCGTGATAGTAAAGTGCGCCCCATATGGGTGTTTTGTTGAAATTGCCGATATTGCTGTTTCGGGTTTAGTGCATGTAAGCGCGCTATCAAATCGTTTCGTGCAATTTAACGAATATGATCAATCTCTTTCGTCTTCTGGCGGCGGTAAACGGCGCATCGGAGACAAGATGAGAGTTAAGGTTCTTAATGTCGATATGAAGCAGAGAAAAATCGACTTTATGCCCATTTTCGAACGGCGTCGGAAAGGGCGCTAAGAGCTATTTTTGAGTTAGCAAGATATTGCTCTGGCATAGAACCAAGTCCGCGCACGTCGCTTACGACCTTTAAAGCTCTAAAGGCGACGTTGTTTTTTTCGCAAATATGGGCAATAGCAGCTCCTTCCATATCGCGGAGAGTGCAGTTAAGTTGGTCGAGAAGGGCAAAATCAGAGGTATCGTTTTTAAATCTATCACCTGAGGCTAAAATTTTCGCAGGATATATGCCTTTTGTTGTTGCAGGGATATAGGCGCTATTTCTTTCGTCTAGAACACCAACGGAAGTGCCATTAACATCGCTTAAGTCAAAATCGTATTCAACGGCAGATTCTACCTCATAGACTTCTGGTATGCGCATATTTTCATCAATACCACCGCAAAGCCCGCAGTTAAGAATTTCAGTAGCACCTTCAAGGATGGCTTTTTGTGTTGCGGCGGCGGCGTTAACTTTACCAATGCCGCTTATGATAATTTTAATGGAATCGCCTAGCGCAGCTTTAACTGCGTCGGCCTCATTTTTCATCGCTGTAATTATAACTTTCATTGCTATTAGTATATCAAAAATGCATGCCACTTGCGCTTGTCTAAGATTTTAAAAAAAAGTTGTTGCATTTTCAAAAAGTATATGATAAAATACTCACATCTTTTCGGAGCAACGGGGTTGTGGCGCAATTGGTTAGCGCACTGGACTGTCGATCCGGGGGTTGCGGGTTCGAGCCCCGTCGACCCCGCCAATCTTGAAAAGGGGGCTGGTGCCTCGTGGTGTAATGGTAGCACCGCAGATTCTGATTCTGCTTGTTGGGGTTCGAGTCCCTGCGAGGCAACCAATACGCACGAGCAAATTTTTCCTAATAAATTCTACTAAAGTTTTAGGTAGGTTTAAGGAATTTTTGAAATGACTGTAGTATATGCGTGCGATGAAAATTATGTTGCAATAACGGTCGTTTCTGCTGTATCGCTTTTGAAGTATAATAACGCGGCTCATGTTGTGCTTCTTGGATGCAATCTTTCACAAGAAAAAGTTAATTTAGTAAAAGTATCTATTGAAAAAGCAGGCGGCGTATTTACACATGTTGATGTTGGGCAAAAAATTAATTCTCTTCAGCAACTTGGTGTTTCAAAATATGTTTCGCATGCCGTTTATGCGCGTATTTTTATAGCAGATCTTCTGCCAGATATGCGCGGCAAAGTGCTTTATATTGATTGTGATACACTTGTTGTAGATTCTGTTGAAGATATATTCAAACTTAAAATGGGCAGTTCTCCCATTGCACTAGCGCCAGATGTTGTTCACGATGCATATAAGAAAGTTATTTCGCTAGAAAAATCTAAGACATATTACAATACAGGCGTAGCGTTAATTGACTTAGAAAATTGGCGTACCTTATCATGTGCAAAACGGATTTTAGATGAACTAGTCTCTCCTCACGGTAAAAATCCCCTTGGCGATCAAGATGTTATAGTTCGCGTATTAAATGACGAGATAGTAAAATTACCAAGGTGCTGGAATTTTCTTTCGCAGTATTTTCTTCTTGGTGTTGATGAGAAACCTAAGATATATCATTTCTCTGGTAATACACTAGGAAGACCCTGGTACAATTCATCGCGTCATCCCATTCGCAAGCAATATATAGAAGCTGCCAAAGAGGCAGGTCTTTTAAAGGTTGTATTTCAAGAAAAGCAAATGCCAATTGAGTATAAGATCCAATATCTTCTTTGGCGTTTGTTACCGGGATTTATTTACAGACATATTTTTTACTTAATGCTTAGAGTGCATATTTTTATTGCTTATTCTGTTTGATGAGATTTCTAAGTGCCTTCTCTTAAAAGGTAGTAGATTTTAGGTAAGGTTTTTCGTTTTTATTTTTATTATTATTTGGAGAATGAAATTAGTGCAATTTTTATAGGCTTTTATGGTATAATGTCTAAACAATGATAAATAAAGAATATCTTAATCCAAAATCAAGACTCGTAAAAGAGGTCGCTTCATGGCTTTGTGGAAATGATACTTTTCCTGGGCGTGTAAAAAATTTAGATGGTGTTTATTCGCTTTCCCATGTTTTAGTAGTAGTGCCAACTTCGCAAAGTGGCAGAAATTTACGCTTAGAGTTGGCAAGAGAGGCGAACAAGCGAGGTTGGGGAGGCATATTACCGCCAAAAGTTGTTATGTCTAATACGCTATTGCAATTAGAGAATGAGCGTATAGCGAATGACGCAGAAGAACTTTCTGTAATGGCGTCAGTTCTTTTAGAATGCGATATTGCTGAGTATAAGGCTCTTTTCCCTAGGCCACCGTTAGAACGCACTGCCGACTGGGCGTTAGATATGGCGGGCATGATTCTTGGTGTTCAAAGCATTATTTCTGAAAATGCCTTGTATATTAGTGATGTAGAGCCAGAGATAGATTCCGATAGATGGCAAGATTTGGCGAAGATTGAAAATCTATTTTTTAAGAAGCTTACTGATAATGGGGTAAGGCCTAAAATCGTTGCTCGTAATAAAGCGGTTTTTGGGGGGTGTCCAGAAGATGAGATAGAAGAGATAGTTTTGCCTTCTGCGCTAGATATTAAAGGAGCTTTTATAAAGTATCTTGAAAATTCCCCACAGAAAATTTCGATATTGATTCATGCTGACAGTTCTCAAGAATCAAAGTTTGATGAGTGGGGTAGGCCGAGGGAAATTTTTTCAGCAGAAATTCCAGTTGAAAAAATAAATAGTTATCCAACAGCTGTAATAGAGGCAGATGTTGTTGCGAAACATTTTCGTTCAATTGATATTAAAGAAGAGTTGCCGGCTCTTGTCGTGTGTAATGATGAGATGCACGCAGAACTAGAGGGCGCGTTTCAAAATTATTTTTCTGAAAAAGAACTCGTTCTGCGCAATCCTTCGAGAGAGTTTCTTTCAAAATCTGCATTAGGGCGACTTCTAGGAGCGATTACCCGCCTAGCGACAGAAGATGATTATGATACTTTTTCGACTTTAATTAGAACTGGTGATATAGCGCGCTGGGCTAGCAATGCTTTGGGTGTCGATAAGGCGGAGATTTCAAAATATGTAGGAGCGTTAGACAAGGTTCAAAACACTCACCTGCCTCGCACGATAGCAGAAGTGATTTCAGGAGCAGCCACTGATGCGGAAAAGGCGAGAGAAAAAGAGCGAGCGCCGTTAATAGGGTTAAAAAAATTAGTCGAAGCCATTAAGGCTGAGCTTTGTGATCCATTGCTATTTGTTTCAAAAATTTTTTCAACTATAACGCTAGATGAGAAAAATCCAGCGGATCGTGAACTTATAGCGGCTGCGAAAGTTGTTCGTGAATTAAAGGAGGCCTGTTCTAGCGATTTGGTGCAGGATAAATTCAAGACTAAGCTCTTTCAGCGCCTACTAAAGACATCTTCGTTTATGTTAGAGCCAATGGCTGAGAATATTCTCTCGTCAGTAGGGTGGCTAGAACTTCCGTGGTGTTCAGAAGAAGAACTTGTTATAACAGGATTTAATGAAGGCGCAGTTCCACAAAATATTGTAGGTCACCCATTTATCCCAGATGTTCTTCGCAGGGAGTTAGATTTAAGTACAAATGCACAACGTGAAGCGCGAGACTCGTTTATTTTAGCACAAGCAATAACTTGCAGGGCAAGAGGCGCAGTTTCAATTAATATGCACCAAATCTCCGGTGATAAAAATGTAATGAAGCCTTCGCGTATTCTTTTTAATGGCATTAGCGATAGGGATTTGCCGAGTTTAGCACAAAGGCTTTATGATGTTTCTAAAGGCGGCAAGGCCTCTCCGCCGAAGGTGCTGCCCGATGCGTGGCGCCTTAAGTTGCCCTTTCCTCCTAAAGGGACGGTGTTTAGAGAGAATATTTCGCCAACCTTAATTGATCAATATATTAGATGTCCTTTTAATTTTTATTTGCAAAGAGTTTTGGGTCAAAAGAGTGATGATCGCAATCAAGAACTTGATAGTTTGGCCTTTGGTACCCTTTGCCACGATGTGTTAGATCAATTTGCCAAAACTGGCCCGAAGGATTCGACAGATGTTGATGAAATAGCTTCGTTTCTTGAAGCGGAGGTTTATCGTAAGTTGCAAGTATTTGGCGCTAATCCCCCGGCGATAATAACCTTGCAAGGGGAAGCTGCGATAGAAAGATTAAAAGCCTTTGCTAAGATTCAGGCGTTAAGGCGAAAGAAAGGCTGGCGCATAATCTATTCAGAACAATCCTTAGAGTGTCGGATAAGGACATGTCCAACATTGATTCGCGGCACGGTTGATCGCATTGATCAACATGAAGAAACAGGAGAGATTGCGATAATTGACTATAAAACTTGGCGCAGTGATGATGCTTCGGGCAGACGCAAGGAAAGTGTGCAGTTGCCATTGTATCGTGCTATGGTAGAAACCTCGGGGCTTTTTAGTAAAGAGATTGCAAATACTTCAAAGGCTTTTTATTGTATTTTGGCAGAGCGAAGTGAAGATGTAAAATTTGACGAGAAAAATGCCTGTGACGAAGGCTCACAAAGCGAAGCTGAAGAAAAGATATTAGTAGCTTTAACAGATATTGCTAAAGGTAGGTTTTATCCCGCCAAGATAAATTCAGAAACAGAGGGGTGGTTAAAGGATTATGGAGCTTTGATTTGGCAGTCGCCAGAGGAAGGTATAGATTTAGAATGGATAGCCGATCAAAAAAGAAGGTTGGAGGAAGCTCAATGAAAATGCCGCCACTTACGGTTATTGAAGCTTCAGCTGGCACAGGCAAAACATTTGCACTTGTATCGCGTCTTTTAGAGCTTATTTTTAATGGGACAGAGCCAGAGCGTATAGTTGCATTAACATTTTCGCGTTTGGCAGCAGGCGAGATATTTAACAACTTTATTAAACGTCTTTCAGAAGCTGCAGAAGATGAAAATAGGGCAAGAGAAGAAAGTAAGATTCTCGGTAAAAACTTAACGTCTAAAGATTTTGCCGCGAAGCTTCGAGAAGTTATTTCTAAGCAACACCTCTCGCTCATTGGTACACTTGATAGTTTTATGATGCGTATTGTCCGTATGATTCCTCTGGAGCTTGGGCTTGAGGGAGAGGTTTCTATAATGAGTGACTACCGTAGTCCGGTTGAGCGCATGAGGCTTTTAGGTGATATGCTTATGCGTCAGAGCGATGAGGCGAAAGTTATATTCCGTCACGCATTCAGGTTGGCTTTTGCGAATGCTCATGTAAAGAGCTTCTTGGAAGAATTTTCAAATTTCATACGCTCTTGGCATATGAAGTATCGCGACGTTCTTGAAAGAGACGATAAGTTTTCCGCGTGGACTGATGAAAGTAGAATATGGGGCGATAATGTGCCTAGCGATTTGTCAGTGACTCTTTCTGAAATTCGCGGGCTTTCAGAAAAGTTAACTGGGTATGCTGGCATGAGAGGTGCAGATACCTTTATTGATGCTGTTAAGAATTTTTCTGGTACAGTGCCAGATATTCCAGTAGTGATGAGAGATGATCCCGTTGCTAATAAAGCCCTCTCACTGATGCACAGCTGGAAGATTGCAAATGCTCTCAAAGAAACGCAAGGAATATTTCTTTTGCTGAGCGCATATGAAGCGGCATATGCTTCAAAGGTTAGAGCGAAAGGGCTTGTTACATTTGATGATTTGCCGCGGCTTTTAAATTCTCTGCCTTCTGGGGTAAAGCTACCGCTAGAATATCGCATGGATGCGCAATTTGATCATTGGGCGTTAGACGAGTTTCAAGACACAAGTAGAGGTCAATGGAATGCGCTTAAAAATTTAATTGGTGAGGCTCTTGGTCCAGATTCTGGTAAAAGTGTGTTTATTGTTGGCGACCGCAAGCAATCAATCTATGAGTGGCGCGGCGGTGATGTTGATATTTTAGGTAGTCAAGTTGCTTTAGCTCAAATGAGTGGCAATCTTCTTGTTGCGCTAGATAAGTCATATAGATATTTGCCGGTAATTTCTGAAGCGGTAAACAAAGTCTTTGATAGTCGCTCTGTTAGGGCGATGCTAGACATGGATGATGCGCCAGAAAGTGCCAAGTGGGAGTGTAGAGAGCATAGAAGCCATAAAGACGCGGAGGGGTTTGTGCAGGTGATTCAGGCACAAAAAGAAAAGCAGGCAAAAATGTCTGATTTCTTTCAGCCTATCAAAAATGCATTAGAGGCGGTACGACCTTGGGAGCGTGGTATAACTACGGCGATACTAGTTAGAAAAAATAGCATGGGCGAGGCGATACATGCATACTTAAAAGCAAATGGCATAGATAAAGTAGTTTTTGAGGGTGAAAGTAATATTAGCGATTGTCCAGCGTTGGTACTGATGATTAATCTTATTAAACTTTCAGAATATTCTCAAGATAAGTTAGCCTATGAGCATATTAAGTGCTCTCCTATAGCAAGCGTACTATATAGAGAAAAATTTCCAGAGCCAGCAGAACTTTCTGCGATGCTTTTAGAGGATTTCACACGCAAGGGGATGGTGAGAAAGTTTAGGGAGATTCGCGAGGTGATTAAAGAAATCCCAAATGCGTGGAATGATTTTACAGAGGCTAGGTTTGCTGATTTTATTAATTGCGCAGTTGAGTTTGAATCAATGCGTGAGGCTACTATGCGCTTATCTGATTTTGCGGAATTTGTGGCGAATAAAAAACGTCGAGATTATGCAGAAGATGGTATGATTCGCATCATGACGATGCATCAGTCAAAAGGGCTAGGGTTTAATTGGGTTATTGTTCCATTCTATGAGCATGATGAGTTAGTTGGATCTAAATCTCAACACGTTGGTCCTCTAGAGCAAATGGAGCCAAACTGGATACTTAATAATCCAGGTATCAAAACTGCGATGACAGATCCCGTTCTTGCTAAGGCAGAGCGAGTTAGAGAGCAAGTGCAGATTTACAATTCGCTATGTTTGAATTATGTTGCTATGACGCGAGCAATGAATGCGCTTACGATTATTCTTCATCCGCAAAATAAAACTCAGAAAAAGAAGGCAGGAGATGCTGGATTTCCTAAACGCTTTAGCGACATAGTTAGAATGGTTGAACTAGAGACAAAGGGCAACCCAAGGTGGTATCAAGCTTTTGAAGAAAAAGAACCAGGCTTTAGTAATGCCAGTAGCGAAAAGTGTGATGCAATAAAGCGCAAGATGCGCTCAGCTATTAAAAAGTCTCGTCCCAGCGAGTCGTTTTATAGCGGATTAAAGGCAGATGCGTTGTTCAGTGATAATTTTGGCAAATCAGCAGAAAGAGGTAATAAGGCGCATAAGGCGTACTCTAAGATTGAATGGATTGAAGCCTCGCAGGCGAAAAATAGTTTTGAGAGAGCTCTTGTAAAGCCGCAGGAGCGCGCGACGCTTTGGCGAGAAAAGGCTTATGAGATATTTGTTGATGGTGTATGGGAAACTGGGCAATTTGATAGAGTTGTTTTTATTGGAGAAGGAGACGAGAGGCGCGCAATTATTTATGACTTTAAAACAAATGTGCAGCGGCTAGGTGAGAGCGAAAGAGAATTTCTGCTACGCATGCGTGAAACTTATGCAACGCAAATGAGCAAGTATAAAAAGGCGCTTTCAGCTCTTACGGGTATACCATTAGAGCGTATTGAAACGAAGCTACTTCTTGAGGCATTGTTAGTTGAGGTTGATATCTAGCGAAGGCATGGCTTTTAATATCAAGTGTTAAGCAGCTTTTCAAATTCCGCCTCTGTTTGACTATTTGATATAAATTTAATCGCTTGCCAGCCACAGGTTTTTGCACCAGTTATATTTTGCTCAACATCGTCAATAAAGCAAAGCTCTTCTGCAGGTAATTTTATACGAGATTGCAGAATGTTGTATATTTCGGGTTGTGGCTTAAAGATTTTTTCTTCTCCAGAAATTACCATCGCATCAGCTAGGGAGATGTAGTCAGCGAAGTGAGATTTAAAAAACTTATTGCCGAAAGTCGAACTCATGTTGGTGAGTATGCCAATTTTAAAACCGCGGAGCTTAAGTTCTTGCATCCATTCGCCTGTCCGCTCTCTCCTATATAGCCAGCTTGCGCTATCGGCTTCTAGGAAGCGCGCCAAAACTGCCTCATCAACTTTAATGCCTGCATCCTCCCAGATTTTATTATACATTTCTTCGAGCGTCATTTCGTCGGAATCGTATTTATGACGATAATTAGAGAATCCTTTTTTGATAATATCAAAGGGAATGTTCATCTCGTTGGCAAGATCGATTACTCTTTCTGGCATGGTTGAGGTGGTCATTACGCCACCAAAATAAAATACAACAGCACTGATTTTCATAATTATTCCTTTTTCGCACTAAGAATTTTATCAAATCATGAATTTATTAGTCAAACTTATATAATTCCGCCAACGCTTTAAAAATCAAAGTTTTACCATTTAAACTTTTCTTAATTTATTTTTAAGTATTGGTCGAGCGAAATAATAGTAAGGTAAGCGAGTAATTGGGTAGTTAGTTTTGCGGCCCGGATTCTTGCGACTTTCGCCACGCGAAAGCTCCTCGTGCGGGGCCTTGAGGCTCCGCTCTAGCGACTGCCTTCGGCTGCGACCTTCGGTCGGTGGATATTCTTCGCAGTTCGCTTCGCTCATCCGACCCGGCCGCTACGCGGCGGGCGCAATCTACAACTTTCAACCGAGTAACCGAGTACGTAAGCGATGCAAAATTTCTAATAAAAGTGTATAATATACGATTATGAAAAAAAACACAGAGCTTAGAAAAATTAAGATAGTCAAGAATTTCACAAAACACGCCACTGGTAGCGTTTTAATTAAATGGGGCAATACCTGGGTCTTATGCACAGCAAGCGTTGAAGAGAAGGTGCCACCATTTTTGCGTGAATCAGGGCGCGGATGGGTAACAGCAGAGTATTCGATGCTTCCATCCTCTACTGGAGGTGGCCGGAAAGAGCGCGATGTTAAAAAGTTGAAAATCGACGCGCGTAGTTCTGAAATTCAGCGTCTTATTGGTAGGTCTCTTCGTGCAGCAGTTGATATGGAAAAGCTTGGCGAAAGACAAATTATCATAGACTGCGATGTGTTGCAAGCTGATGGTGGAACGCGCTGTGCTTCAATTACAGGCGGCATGGTTGCTCTCGAGATAGCAATTAAAAAGATGATGAAGGCTAAGCTTATAAAAGAAAATCCAATTATTCATCGCGTTGCGGCTCTCTCTGTTGGTGTGTGTGATGGTGTTCCTACTTTAGATCTTGATTATGCTCATGATTCAACAGCAGAAGTCGATTTAAATGTTGTAATGACGGATGATGGGCGCTTTGTTGAAATTCAAGGTTGTGCCGAGCATAAGCCATTTACAGACGAGAATATGGCGGCGATGCTAAAGCTTGCAAAAAGTGGGCTTAAAAAGATATTTGAAATTATATGAATAATCTAGTTGAAAAGCAAGATAAAAGCTTTGGTTTTTCAATTGTACTTTTAAGACCAGAAATTCCGCATAATACTGGCGCTATTGGTAGGCTGTGTGTTGGCCTTGGCGTTAGTCTCCATTTAATTCGGCCGCTTGGCTTTAAACTTGATGATCGTTCCGTGCAACGCGCAGGTTTAGATTATTGGCCGCATTTGGATATTGTGATTCATAACACATGGGAAGATTACATTTTATCTCAGTGTCCCAAAAGACTTTTTATGATGTCGACTCATGGTGAAAAATCACTCTATGAATGTAAATTCGAAAAGGGCGACGCGTTGGTTTTTGGCAATGAGAGCTCTGGTTTGCCTAAAAACTTTTATGAGGAATATAGAGAAGTTTTATTTAAAATTCCAATGCCTGGGGAGCATGCTAGATCTATTAATCTGGCTAATGCTGTTTCAATCGCAGCTTATGAGTGTTATCGCCAGCAAAGATTAAATTAAGATTTAGGATTTTGGAGCGACAGATTTCACTGTATTGGTGAATAAAAAATGAAGAATGAGTAATGAAGGCTTGAAAATGTTGCCAATGTGATAGTGTTGCCATTTTTCGGTTCTCAATCCTACTGTACGGTTTGATGATTCTTGAAAGAAAAAATTAAAATTTGTTGTTGCAAAGGTGCGGTGGTTTATGATATACTACGCAAATGTTCGCCCGAAACGGTGAATTTGTTCTTTGAAATATCGCTTTGAAGCGTGTCTTGTGAAAGAGACACGGAACATTAAATGTTTGTGTGGAGGCCAGAAAACTGTTTAATTAATTGAGAGTTTGATTCTGGCTCAGAACGAACGCTGGTAGCGTGGATTAGGCATGCAAGTCGAACGGGATCACTGAGGTAGCAATACTGAGGTGTGAGAG
>JAGBZX010000039.1 GCA_017628025.1 Kiritimatiellia bacterium
GCATAAGGGCAAAAACCACTCGTTCGCAATCCCTACGGACAAGGTCTCAGACTTCAAGGCCGCCGTTGCCTCCGGAAAGAAGCTGCGGGAACTCGTGCTTGAACTCTCGCTCACGAACGCCCGCGAGATTGCCTCAACCGAAACCCCTCTAACATAGGACAACGCTTCAAGCAATCTGGCATGATATGGTCTCTCAAAGGCGCGAAGGCACTAATCCCGCTACGCACGCTTTATAAGTCGAACCGCCTGGAGCAATTCTTCGCGTACCTCGTAAAGGATCTGAAGCAGGTCGACTGCGCAGCGTAAACTACTCTGTCACAAAGTCAAAATGTCATTGGTTCTGCATAAAAATCTCGTTGCACCCCGAAAGTCCTATTAAATCAAAAATCAGCCCGGAAAGTTGTTCTACACTACTTCTGCCAGGAAAGAATTCCTTCGGGGGTAATAACTAATGGTCTTCGAAAATCGATAATCGAAGTCTCTGGAATATGCCCATAAGGGAACTGCGCATAAACGGGGCAAGGAATCTTTGAAGCAAAGTTGTTAAGTATTTCAATTGTTTTCGACTTGGGGGCATTAGCATTAAAATCACAAATTACTACGCCAGCAGCTTTATTAAAAACTCCTTTTGCAATCATATCATTCAGCAATTCTTCTGTACGATGCGCATATCTTTTTGTGTTTTCAATAAATAAAATACGCCCTGCAAGATCATTTAAAATACCTTTATTGGCCAAACGATGCAAACGCTCTAGTAATCCCCCCATAGCTAAACCATTAATGTTCTTTTCTGCCGCCTTAATAGGCTTTAGCTTAACTTCTGAAGGCTTATCATTCATCATATCACGCATACGATTAACAGCGGCTTGAGAAGAATAGCTAAGTGTTGTTAAAACTGGACCAGAATATGGATGCCCGACACCTTTATGCAACATCATATTAATCATAATTGTTAAGTCACTAAAGCCAATTACACGCATATCACGCTTACGAAGTTTTTCCCAATCAAGAACTTCAACTACATCAGAAGCTCCACTGCCACCACATGCGAAAACAAGAATATCGACATCTGGATCCAACCAAAGCTCTTCTAATAAACGTGCGCGCCTTTCGGCAGGAGCTACAGTTTTCTCGGCAACATTCGGCGCAACCTTCATAAGATAACCCGCCTTTGCTAGGCGGTTTGTAATTGCTGCAAATTTAGGCATTGGCACTTTACTTGATATTGCTGGGATACCGATTGTCTTAACATCTGGACCATAAATACCAGTAAGATCAGGCTTATTTTCTTTAGCAAATAAGACTACCTTTGCAGCAACTATGAAAAGCAAAATTGTGATTTTTTCATCGTCACATATTCCTCTTAGTTTTATTTTTATAGTATATCATATTTATAAAGCAAAGCATCTCACCTAAAAAACTTCACTCACTTCGCATACCTTAGTTTAAAACCGAACACCGAAACTGGTATTGATGCTGGCAACACTATCACACTGGCAACAATTTCAAATAAAATGAGAATTATGTGCGGAAAAATCTCACTACGCAGTACACTACTGAAATAAGTCGCGAAAACTCTCTACGCGGAGGTAGTGGGGACGATTCGTAAGCCTTCACAGCGGCGGAGGGTAATGACAAAAGGCTTTGCTTAGAAAACTAAACTTTTTTAGTTGAGCAAACAATAATAAACGATGCCGGAATAGCTATTACTAACGCAAATAGAACTCCTCCAACTGCTCCTTCAAGTATTATTTGCCACGGAAATACAAAATAATTCGGCATACCCTTCCACATACTTGCAGTGCGTGTCGCGAAATACCACCCTGCAAGCGCGCCAATAGGCATTCCTGCCACAACTCCAACTATCGCAGTTGATATAGCAGATTTAACCAGTCTAAAAGCAATCTCTACACGAGTGCAACCTATCGCACGCAAAACTGCCATTTGACGGCGCGTAGCATCTGCCTCTGCTACCAACATCGCTATAAAACCTATTGAAAGAATCGCAAGGAAAATAAATGGAATACGAGCAGCTTGTCCTATTACATTTGTGCCGCGTGCCAATGTACCATCTGCTATTTCATCACGGGCATGCAAACGAACCGTAAAGGCATCATCCTTCGAAAGCCTTTTGCGAATTTCTTCCTCTATTTCGCGCCCAGCTTTAAAGACGCCACGCGATGAAAGGAATTCTTCTTCATATTCCAACCACAAGTGCGTCATCTTAACAAATGATGATGGTCGAGAGTCCAACGATTCTATCGTGTCGAAAGAAACAAAAACTGGGCCGTCTGTCATAGGAGGAGCTCCATTAAGTCCTCTCACCAATCCTCGACTAGTCACCATGTGCCAATTTACATCTACAACCCCGACAATTGGCAATTTTACGTATTCTAAATCACCTCTTCCTCTTGAGCCGCCTACCGCAACCTCTAGCAGATCACCTTTGTGCAGATTTTTTGCCCTAGCCAACATAAGCGAAATTACACACGCTCCATCATTCGCCTTAATAGCTTTCTGACACTCTTCATATGAGCCTTCTGAGAAAACAAACTTTGGTAACCATTCTGCAGCTAAAAACAACGCGTTTGAGCGCATATTCCGTTGACCAAACCTTGAAGGCTCGTTACTTTTTTTGTTAGCACCGTTTTCTTCTCTAAAATAAAGTTGTAGCGGATAAAGCTCACTAACACGTTTAACACCGTTTATTGATCTAAGCTTCTCTACATCATGCGCACTAGTGCCTGACGGCAATAGAGAAACTATCGCATCAGGCCATTCTGGCGAAGGCACAAATCCTCGCATTAAACTCGCACCCCAAACTTCAACTGCAACGAAAGCAGCAAAACCTAGCGAAAAAGCAATCGCCATCCCAAAACTGCGCTTTATTCGCCCAGCACTTTCTAAATTTGAAATTGATTCTAATGGGCGAACCAATAATGCTGGTCGCATTGCCACTATTGAAGCTATTATAGCAATTATCGGAGTTAGCAAGACTACCATTATCCCCTTGGAATAATCAAAAGTTAGCCCTGCGGGAAAATCACTAGGGAAAGCGCGAACATAAAGCCATAGTGAAAATATAGCGAGAAGAAAACCAATAACAAGCCCAAAGGCAACAGAGACAAAACTTTCTACAAAAACAAACTTAACTACTCCAAAGCGTGTTAAGCCAACCATTCTCAAAATTGAAAGATTTCGCCTATTCGCTTCTACTGAAATCAACAAAGAATTAACTAGTAGCGCAAGCGCTGTTAAAATCGAAGCAATAAACATTAGTGGTCTAGCGTAATCCATCTTACGCTGCTCATCGCTAATATATCTTCGAACAACTTGCTCATCATTAGGTGTTTCAATTTTATTAGCATCTTTAGGCAGCGTTTTCCATAAAGAGACAACTTCTATTTTTTCAGATAAAAGCTTATCAAATGCCGCTTTGTTTGCAAAAACATTTGGCAATACAAATGGTAACTTTGGGCCATCAATATAACCAACCAACCGCGCTTCAATTACACCTTTTAAACCCACTAGTCTTACTTTTTCGCCAAGTTTTATCCCCTCTCCTCGACCAAATCTCTTCATTGCTGAACGAGTCGCTACTATTTCTAACTCTGGAGACTTGTTATCTAACCACCTGCCAGATAAAAACTCGTAGGAGTCATATGGGTTAGATTCTGGAGCATTGGCAACTACTACTCGCATCGGTGGGCCTTGTAATACGCGGCCGCCCGGCCTATAATCTACGCTCATACGCACAACTTGAAGCGCGAGATCGCTCTTTTGAGTTTGTGGGGCATTAGACCATGCAACATATGGCTTTACAGCCTTTTGAGCTAATATTGGCGCTTGCTCAGAAGCAGTTTTAGAAAGAGAAGAAGTAAAAACGAATAAACTAACTGCAGTTGCAACTCCTGCTATTGCACAGAGGAATCGGGCTTTCCCAGAGCGAATACTTTTAAGTACTAATGAGGGTATCATTTTAAAAAAATCAACTGTAAGTTTCAAGATACGCTTTAGAAACTAATGCAGCATCATTACAAGTCTCAATACTCTTAACCAATGCACCGTCTTTTATAAAATGCACTTTCTTTGCTGCTGCCGCCACTACTGGGTCGTGAGTAACAAGGAGAATAGCACTTTTTTCAGTTTTACCAATCTCTGAAAGCAATGAGCAAATATCCTTAGAAGTTTTTATATCTAAGTTACCCGTTGGCTCGTCTGCTAATATCAAATCGGGCTCAGGAAACAAAGCCCTAGCAATCGCTGTTCTTTGCCGTTCGCCACCAGATATCTCGTCTGGCTTTTTCTTTTCTAGCCCGCCAAGTCCTAATTTATCAATAAGATATGAAAGCCTCTTTTTGTCGATTGGACGCTTATCTAGTTTCACGCCCATTACTATATTCTCTTCTACTGTTGCTGTACTCAAAAGATTATACGCTTGAAAAACTACGCCTATATGGCGACGACGAAACCTCGCCGCCTTAGAATCACTCATCTTAGTAATATCTGATCCATTAATAAGCACTTGACCTTCAGCAGAGCGCACTAAGCCTGTTGCGACATGAAGAAAAGTGGACTTACCACTGCCGCTAGGCCCCATCAATGTAACAAATTCTCCAGGTGCTACTGTGATAGAAAAATTCTCTAGCACCTTTTGTGCACCATAAAAACTTGAAAGAGAAATTGCTTCTAGAGCATTCATATTACTTCACCGTTCCTGTCCAATTTACAGAATATTCTGCTTGCTTGTAAGTATTGCCAGCACAATCAAGCACTCCTGCTAGCCTGCAAGTTGACGGAACGCCCTGCCCTCCTGCGGTAAGAGCAAAAACTGCTATATATTGGCGATAATTACGCTTATCAAAGGCGGGATTATACGGCGCTTCGCCAAGTCCTATTTGACTACGCACACACATAGCGTTTCTACCGATACCAAATGCAAGAAGTTTAACTTTAGAAAGCGCATTTTCTGCCACCTCGCGCGCGGGAGCTGCATTTTTGAGATTTAAATCAAAACCTAAATCTTCATAGATTGTTGAAGTAGGCAAAATAACTGCAACTGGGGTGCCGTTTGTGATATAAGTAGGATAAAACGCACTCATATCAGGACGAAAACCCGGACCGCCTCCCATAATCTCTAAACCATCTTCAGAAAAGGCTTCGCCATTTATTTCTGTAACAGCTGTGCAAAAACCGCCGCGCGACTTACCATGAGCCTGTTGAGAAGACGGATTATGAAGATAATAGTAATTTATTCCTGCCTGCCTAAGAAGCTCAACATCACTTTGCGTAAGATAATAAATACCGAGAGAAGAATAAAGCTTTGTTAATCTCATGCCGCGATTTTTATCTTGCTCTGAATTAATATCGCCCACAACCCCACTACCAGCTCCTGAAGCGTTATAAGTTGGGCCAAGCACCTTCCATGAGCCATCATAAATACCAAAACCACCGCTAACTGTGCGAGCATCTACCGAAACAGCAGCAGAGCCTTTCATCGAATTAATGTTCCATTCGCCCCAATCATACTGACCTTCTTGACCAAGCCACGCACCGCCAGCTTTAACATCAATAAGCGAATCAAAACCGTTAAAATACCCCGTAGTCCCTTCTTCCTGGCAAACTGTTGAGTATGTAGCAAGCGCGTTATAGGTGCGTTTAATGTTTGCGAGATTTACTTTTTTCGCCTGAGTTTCTTTTATATCACCATAATTGTGTATCCCAACGACGGTAATAAAGGCAAGAATTGCAATTACAATAACTAACTCTATAAGAGTAAAGCCACCTCTTGAATAACTCTTTTTTTCTAACAACATTTTCATATCTCTAATATTAAATCAACGACAAAGGCTAAGTGTTATCATCGCAAACGCTGTACAAAGGACTGGATCTGCCTCCCAGAAGCGATTATTATCATTTGCCCAGCTACCATCTTCACGCTGTAAAGACATTATTTTAGCAGAAAGTTCTTTTCGCCAATCAATCTTTCGCCCATCAGGTGCTATTAATTCGTTAACATTCGCCGCTGAAAGCGCACGAGCAACAATGTCATAATAATAATAAAGCCCTTGTGCTCCCATCCCAGGATTTTCTTCTACACTCCAATTCTTCGAGCAATATTCAAGCGCATTTCTCACGCGCGCATCGCCTCTAGTAAGTTTAGCACTGCACATAGAAAGAACAGCTGCGTAACTCATAGACCCATATGCGCGAAGGCTTACCCTACCGCTCTTATTCGTAGAAACTCCCCCTTGTGGAGTTCTCTCATTATATGCCGAACCACCTTTTTCTGGACCAGCCTTTTTCTGAAGATTTTCAACAAAGGCGATTGCCTTATCCCAACTCAAATCTACTCTAATACGCTCTCGTCTAAACTCTTCAAGAGACGCTGTGCGACTCATAGCGTCCATTGCATAGGCTGTGTTTGACAAATCAGCATAACGGCGGCGGCTCTGCTTTTCGTACCCAAACCCACCTGCCATCGTGTCGTCACCAGTAAGCTGTGACTCAGAAATAAAGCGGCGAGCCCTAAGCATAGGCTCTACTGGAGAAAGTTTAGATTCAAAAAGTGCCGAAAGGCAAACTGACGTATTATAATTGCCTAGCCCACCGCCGCCGCGCCCGGGTTTTGGTACATAGAATCCGCCATCTTCACGCTGTGTACCTAAAACAAAATCAACGCCTTTTTTTATCTGTACTTTATATTCTTCGCCTTTTCCCGATGCAGAAAGCGCCCATACTGGAAGCGCAGTTAACGCAGGCATCTCCTTATCGCTCCAATAACCAACTGCCGTCTGCTTTGAAATAAGATATTTCGCTGCTTTATTTAGCGAATCTTCAATTGTTTGGGCAACTAACGAACTTGTTGCCGCTACAAATATTAGGGCGATAGTCTTTTTCATATTTTAAAGCCTTTTAATAATGTGCTGAGCAGCACGAACAGTATTGCCCTGACAATCGATAACTCCTGCAAATTCAGGAATAATCTGCGAAACACTGCCAGAACCTATTTTTTTGAGGCGAATAAGAAGAATATACCTCGAATAAAACTTTTTCTGCACATATGTCGCATATGGTGCA
>JAGBZX010000004.1 GCA_017628025.1 Kiritimatiellia bacterium
CCCAAAAGAGCCACTACCGCGGCAAGAGTAAGAGCCTATCCCGTTAGTCTCCTCCTCGCCGAAATCTGAAGTAAAAAGCTCATAAAGCCCAAAATACTTTAAAGCATCCGCAACATACGAACGCTTAATAGTGGACTTCTTTGCCCTCCAATAAGGAGAATGAGTATACTTCTTTCTTGCCATCTCAAGACGTATTATATCATAAAATGAGAATTATGTGCGGAAAATTCTTAAAGGGAATGTTACCATCCGCCTATGCCAAGGCTCAACCATCAACGCCGAGGCTCAACGTCAAGGCGTACCTACCGCCCCCGAAGGAATGAAAACCCTATCCTCGTTCTGCGCGTCACAGGCGGACTTGATAATAAGAGCGATCTCAACCGTTTTGCCGAACTCTCTAACCGCTGGGGAGGTCTTGAGCGCAGCGGCGCGGAACTTGCCGAATCTGACGCAAGAAAGATTACCGACGCGCTCTTAAGGCTCTATGCACCCGACGCAAGCGACAACCTTCTCGCCGCGTCTAACCGCGACTTTATGGCGGCATTCCTCAAAGAGGTGGGCGCGACCGGATTAACCAACGCCGACGGCACACCTACGCCAGAAGCCGCCGTCCATGCCGAGGAAGCGATAGGACGCAACAAGATACCATACGCGTTTGCAAAATTCATCGCAAAATGCTCGGCATAAAAACAACCGACAGCATCGTGCAGACGGTACGCGCCGAACATTCCGGAGCGGACGCATGGCATCGCCTCACCCACCGCGCACAATTCGCAGGAATCGTCGAACGCGGCAAGGAGTATATCCTTGTAGACGACCACATCACGCGAGGCGGAACGCTGAACGAGCTTCGCTCATACATTGAAAACGAGGGCGGAAAAGTAGTTGACGTTATTGCCTTGACTTCTTCCAAAGGTTCCACTATACTTACACCCCGAAAGGAAACAATAGATGAACTCAAAACTCGTTACCCGGACATCAACCGCCTCCTCCGCGAAGCGGACATCGCAGGGCGCGTTGAAGCGCTCACAAACAGCGAAGCCGAGTACATCAAAACCTTTTCAGCTGACACCTTCCGAGATAGAATCGCTCAGGCAGGACAAGAAAGAAGCGAGCGCCTACGCGGACAAGCGTTGGGCGAACCTCCGTCCGATAGTGTAGCCCGAACCGCGTGGAGCGAAACGCCCAAGGAGCGCGAAATTACGCCCGGCTCGCTGGAGAGGTTGAAGCGCGCAATGCCGCGTTTCGGCAAGGATATCCATTCAATCAATTGAATCAGGCTACTGCCAAGCCAAACGATCGAGCTGCAGGAATTGCATAAGACACAAGAAATTAAATACTGGTTTTCAGACTCTTGAGGCGAAAATCATCTCACTCGAACTGAAAAGCCGTATTTTTTAAGGATATAAATATCACCATAGGAAGTTCCTCCTGATGCGCTACATACATCCGTATCATATAGAGACGTAACTTCCGTCTTACGAGGATCTTCAGGACCATTCCCTATATAAATATTTGCACGGATCGCAGCAGCAGTAGTAGCATCCAACTTACGGATATATATAGTTTTGCCAGGCACAACAGTAAAACGAGCTTTATTCTTAATGGTCAACTTCTTAAAAGGCACATCTATCCCGGTTACGTTATTAGCAATTCTACACGCAAGATAGGGAACCAAATCTTTCAGAACACCATTCATATCTGTAAAAGTATCTCGTGAAATAAAATTGTTTGAATCAACTATAAGTTCTCCCTCACCATTATCACCAGCATTTTCGATATATATTGTGCCCGGACCACTAGAAATCCTATTTTCGTTTGTATGAAAAGGATAACACCTCAGTTTTATTGCTTCATTCCACTTTGCACCTTCGGTTTGGTATATTGCAATTCTTCCTGAACCTCCCGCCTCCGCCCCAGACACATAATCACCACCAAGGGCAGAAACAGTTCCACTTCCAAGAAGATTTTTTGCAGAAACTAAAACACTACCCCCCGAACCTGGTCCAGTATATCCTTTAACACGGCCATCAGAAGAAAGCACTCCATCAAGCGTAATATTGCCATTCGGAGCAAAAAGTGTAATAAGCCCACCCGACTCTGCTTTTGCCCAAATACCTGCAGATCCTAAATCGCCTGGTTGCCTTATATCACCATAGCAATCAGAATTTGTCCATAGTGTTGCAACACCATAGTTCAGTAAATGCCCACCCATACCTCCATACGCAGCACCGACATACCCATTACTTGGGGATCCTTTACCATTTTTTTCAAATCCCAAAGCAGATGTTGTTATTTGGGATGTTGAATCGATATATATGCCATCCGCACCATTAACCGTGATATTTATTGGATATATCGTTGGATTAGTTACTTTATACGTCGAAAGAGCACATGTTATGACACTTCCTTCTTTAAGTTCCAATTTACCATTGATAGACCACCTGCTAGTTATTCCTTTTTTTGCAAGAACAATCTTTGAATTTTTAATAACAAGATTATGTACAGCGGTTAGTGTATTATTTGTTATAAGATTAGCATCAAAAACAAATACATCATCATTCTCAGTGGGCACCGCCCCTGTAGACCAGTTTGCAGGACTAGACCAAAGATATGGATTAGTTGCGTCTGCACCAGTCCAAGATATTTCTTCTGCAAATACAGAAAACAACGCACAAAAACAGTTAAATACAACTAACCACTTTTTCATTTTCTCACCCTTTTTTTGCCGTTGTTATAGCATGTACCCCCAGAACTCAAATGGGGACAGACCCCTACAAGTTTTTACATTATGTAAGTGTATCATAGTGTCACAGAAAGAGTCAAGTAGCTGTAAGCGACTATTATTAGTAACATTTTGCCGCGTTTTTGCGACAAAATCACCAAAGGTTTGAAGAGTTTGAAATTTTAGACCCATGACTTCATAATAAGCCCTAGGTGGAACTTTTGAGCCCCCTTGCTGTAAATTTCCAATCTCCCTGCTGGAGAAGGTCTGAGACACACCTGTGAGTCGGGGTACCACACAGGTGCGGGGTATGCCCACTCACACCTGTGACTCAACAACACCCACACCTAACAAAAATGAAAGGGACAGCTCTACATTACCACTCCCCACACCCTTAAATGCGGGGTGGTAACGGACTAATTGGAGTTAAGTAATATTGGAATGAAGGAAGGCATGCGCTTATCTTATAAAGTTTGTTCGCATGCATGGCTCAAGTTCTGGCACAGAAATACCAGCCGCTTTGCCAGCTGCAAAACACTTTAGCATCCATGCCATGTACTTTGCAAGTGAGCGCATAGTTTGCCGCCCCTCGATATCTTGCTGCACGTCTTCGCTTTTTGCTCCATGCACCATCGCCCAATATTGCGAAGGCACTACCGGCATGCCGCAAATATAAAAATACTTGTTTAGTTGGTCGAGCGCCGCCGTCGTGCCTGCGCGACGCGCCGAAACCACACTCGCCCCCGGCTTGCCGCGCATTACACCGCCAGCTGAAAAGAAAAGGCGATCCATAAAAGATGTTATGCTGCCTGACGCCGATGCCCAATGCACGGGCGAGCCAAAAACAAACCCATCTGCCTTCGCTGCAAGAGCGGCAAACTCATTGACGCAATCATCCCTGAAACACCCTTTGCCATTTGTCCTGCAAGCTGCGCAACCAATACACCCTGCTATCGGCTCTGTGCCAAGCCAGAATACTTCGCTTTCAATGCCTTGTGCCAAAAGCTCTTTGGCTACTTCATCAAGAGCGGCACGCGTGCACCCGTTTTGATGCGGTGAACCATTAACGAGTAATACTTTCATATTTGCCCCCTTCAATGAATTTCAATAATCGCCAAGCTTGACGTAATTGCTCGAACAAGCTGGTGCACCCGGAGGGACTCGAACCCCCACGCCGAAGCAGTGGAACCTAAATCCACCGTGTCTGCCATTCCACCACGGGTGCAAAAATCACTTTCGAAGCTTATCCCTATGCGCAAAGAAAACCTTGGTCTTATTTGCCAATGTCTGAGCCTGCGGGAAATTAGCTTGCGTAAGCTTTTTCTGCAAGTCCTCAATTTGCGCACGTTGCTTCCTATCAAGATTCGCCGGCACTTCAAAAACAATGCGCGCTGTAAGATCACCTGACATCCCACCACGGAAGTTAGGCACGCCCTTGCCGCGTAAACGGAAAAGCTTGCCGTTAGGTGTGCCTGCTGGTATCTTAAGTTGCGCATAACCCTCTGGCGTCGGTACTTCCACAACGCCACCAAGCGCAGCCGTGAAAGGAGAAACTGGTATATCTATACCAAGATCTAACCCATCACGCTCGAAAATTTCACTTCTGCGAACTATTAAATGAATATAAAGGTCACCATTTGAGCCGCCCCTTAAGCCACTAGCACCTCTACCAGGAACTCTCAAACGCGAACCATCATCTACACCAGCAGGAATCTTAATTTCTATCTTCGCTGGCTTTTCTATGTGACCATTGCCGCGGCACTTCTTGCATGGCTTTTCTAAAACTGTCCCTTGGCCGGAACAATTTGGACAAGTTTGCTGTATTCTAAGAAAACCGCCACCACCAATAACAACACCACGACCGCCGCAAGTTTTACAAGTAACTCTCTGAGAACCAGGAGCTGCACCCGTACCGCCGCATTCATCACACTGATGAGGAAGCGTTAACTCAAGCGTACGTTCACTACCAAAAATCGCCTCATCAAAATCAATCTCAAGGCGGAATGTCATATCACTGCCACGCTCTGGGGCATTGGGGTCAGCCTGACGACGAGAAGAACCGCCAAAGAAATCACCAAATGACGAAAAACCACCACGACCGCCACCACCGCCACCAAAGAGATCGCCGAACATAGAGAAAATATCCTCCATGTTCATGCCGCCGGCGCCATAACCACCAGCACCACCTTCAAATGCCTGATGGCCAAATTGGTCATAACGCTGACGCTTTTGAGCGTCGTGCAAGACATCATATGCCTCTGCAGCTTCTTTAAAACGCTCTTCTGCTTCTTTATCGCCAGGATTGCGGTCTGGATGATATTTCATAGCGAGTTTACGATAGGCTGACTTAATCTCGTCAGCCGTCGCCGTTCTCGATACCCCAAGAACCTCGTAATAATCTCGCTTGTTATTAGCCATCTACCTTACCACTAGAAACTACTACTTGCGCCGCACGCAATACCTTATCGCGCAACATCCAGCCGCGCTTAACCTCATTTGAAACTAACCCTTCAGCAATCTCTTCATTCGGCAAAGTAGCTATCGCCTCCATCTTTGCAGTATCAAGAGCCTTACCGATAGAATCAAACGGCTCCGCCTTGCGGTCTTTGAGAGAGGAAAGAAGCGAATCGTAAACAAGCTGCACGCCTTTTACAAACGGATCATCAGCCTTGTCAGCCGCATTTGAAAGAGCAAGCGCGAGATTGTCAACTACTGGCAAAACCGAATTAAGCACATCTGCCTCTGCGTAATGATACGTATCTTCACGCTCACGAGCAACACGCTTTTTATAGTTGTCAAAATCAGCCAAAAGCCTAGCATAACTATCCTTCCAGTCAGGCTCAGCAGGCGGCGCCTTTTCTGCTGCCTGCTCGGCAGAAGCACTCTCGGCAGACTGAGGCTTTTCTTGAGCCTTAGAATCTACCTTCATAGCCTCATCGACTACGGGATTCTCTTCCTGCTGTTGCTCGCTTTTTTCGCTCATTTCGCTAAATCTCTCCAAGATAACTTAGGCGTTAATCTGACCTGCCTTAGCAAGCATCTTTGCCTCAACAGACTGAATTTCAGCAAAGCCCTGCGATGAGTGTGGATTAAGACCGTTTGAGGCCTCCATTGAGCTATCAGCCTCATTGTAAATCGTAGCCTCAAGGCCCTTCATGGCTTCAAAGAAGATGTTGCCCTTGTAAAGACCTAGCGTAACTTCTGCCGTAGCCTTGTCTGCCCAAACCTGAATTGCAGCGCGCGCCGCCGTAGTAGCAGGGTCAAACCAACGACCATCATAAATCTGGTCAGCAACAAACTTTGAAAGCTTCTGGAAAAGCGCCGCGGAACGACGATCCATTACGCCCTCGTAAATGTACTTTAAGCCCCAAGAAAGAACTTCCATGCCAGGAGCTTCGTACACGCCACGGCTCTTAGTACCGATAATGCGGTTTTCAAGAGCGTGCTTCATGCCGATACCGTTTCTGCCACCTACTTTATTAAGTAGAAGCATAACTTCATAAGGCGTCATCTTCTTGCCATTAACTGCAACGCAACGACCCTTTTCAAATTTAAGAACGATTTTCTCAACCTTGTTAGGAGCCTTCTCGGGCCAAACGCCCATCGTTGGCTTAACAATCTTCATCGATGTCTCCATCGACTCAAGATCTTCCGCCTCGTGGCTGAGACCAGCGAGGTTTGCGTCAGTTGAATATTTTTTCTTCGTGCCGACGAATGCAGTAATGCCGCGCTTAGCAAGGAAATCAACCATCTCTGTACGACCAGGGAAGAGTTTAAGAAGATCCGTGTCGCGCCAAGGAGCATAAACACCAAAGTTTGGATCAAGCACATTCGTATAGCGCTCAAAACGCATCTGGTCGTTGCCACGTCCTGTCGCACCATGAACAAGCGCTACGCAACCAGCCTTTTTCATCGCTGGAAGAAGTTTCTGAACAGTAACAGCGCGGGCAATACCAGTTGAGTTCCAGTAGCCACCATCATACATAGCCTGGCACTTAACTGTTTCAAAGCAAATCTCCGCCATCTCCTTTGTGACATCAACGATTACCGTCTTAACTCCAGTAGGAGCCATCTTAACCTTAATATCATTAATATCTTTTTCGTCTGGCTGTCCGACATTGGCAGAAAACGCCTTAACCTTCACGCCTGCGTCTAAGAGAACGCAGCAAATGGTCTTAGAATCAAGCCCACCAGAAACGCAAACGCCTACCGTTTTACCTTTGAGATCTGCTAACTTCATAATAGCCTCCTTAAAAATTTTCGTGATATTATATCATAATTTCATTAAAATTATGCAATAATCTTGCACCTTACATAATTGTGTGATATAATTCAAAAAATTGAAGGAATTAATTAAAACAATAGAGAACCATCAAAACATGTGCGAAAACTGCCAAAAAAGCGACTTATCAAAGCTCACGCCAATTCTTGAAGAGTTCAGCGGGGATAAATACGCGCTCATCTCAATTTTGCAAAAAGCCCAAGAAATTTACGGTTATCTGCCTACAGATGTGATTTATGAAATAGCAGAAAAAACTTCTGTAAGCCCAGCAAAGGTTATGGGTGTGGCAACTTTTTACACACAGTTCCGCCTTCAACCGATAGGCAAAAACTTAATAATGCTTTGTAAAGGTACGGCTTGCCACGTAAATGGAGCCGATTCTATTGAGCGAGCACTTATAGAAGAGCTCGGCATTGAGGATGGCGGCACAACAGAAGATGGTCTATTCTCCCTAAAAACTGTAGCATGCCTAGGATGTTGCTCACTTTCTCCTGTTATGATGATTAATGAAGACACATACGGCTCGCTAACGCCAGAAAAAGCCAAAGAAATAGTCCGCAACATTAGATTGGAGTCCAAATGAAGATAATTATAGGTGAAGGCAGTTGTGGCATTGCAGCTGGCGCGCGCAAGGTACGTGAGGCTCTTTTAAACCAACGCGCTCAATCTGAGCAAAAACTAGTTATTGGCAAAACCGGTTGCATCGGTATGTGCTTCCTTGAGCCTATCGTTGATCTTTACACTGATGAAGGCCAACTTTTAAGCCGCTTGGTGCGCGTAAAAGAGTCTGACGCTAAGAGAATCTACTCTGCAGCTCTTGATGGCGATTTATCTGAAGTTAAAGATTTAGTGATTTCAAAAGATGACGCTAGCTTCCTAGAAAAACAAACTCGCATCGCTCTTCGCCATTGCGGACTTATTGACCCCGAAGATATCTCGGCTTATATCGCATCTGACGGCTACAAGGCTCTTGAAAAGACGATTAAATCAATGACACCGGAGGATGTTATTGAGACTATAAAAATCTCTGGTCTTGCCGGTCGCGGCGGAGCGGGCTTTCCGACATGGTTTAAATGGAATGCCGCGCGCAAGGCCATTGGCGAAGTAAAGTATCTTATTTGTAATGCTGACGAAGGTGACCCTGGTGCGTTTATGGACCGCGCCGTTATCGAGTCTGACCCTCACGCTCTTATTGAAGGCATGCTTATTGCCGCATATGCTATTGGTGCGTCAAAAGCCTTTGTTTATGTTCGTGCCGAATATCCTTTGGCTATTGTACGCCTAGAAAAAGCACTTGCAGAGGCGCGAGCTAAAAATCTTCTAGGCGAAAACATCCTCGGCTCTAATTTTTCATGCGATATAAAAATCAAAGCTGGCGCAGGGGCTTTTGTTTGCGGTGAAGAAACTGCGTTAATTGAATCGCTCGAGGGTAGTCGCGGCATGCCGCGTTTAAAGCCCCCCTTCCCTGCAGAAAAAGGTTTCACAAACGCACCAAGCAACATCAACAATGTCGAGACATTTGCCAACGTCGCTTGGATTATTCTTAACGGCGGCGAAGCGTTTGCTGCTATGGGAACAGAGACGAGCAAAGGCACAAAGGTTTTTGCGCTTACAGGCAAAGTAAAACGCGGCGGTCTCGTCGAGATACCTATGGGACTTACCCTTAGAGATGTCATCTTTGACATTGGAGGCGGTATTCGCGATGGCGGCACCTTTAAGGCAGTTCAAATGGGCGGGCCATCGGGTGGCTGTATCCCTGAGCATTTGCTAGACACACAAATCGACTACAAGGCTTTAGCTTCTACCGGAGCTATTATGGGCTCAGGCGGCATGGTAGTTATGGATGAAAAAACTTGCATGGTAAAAATGGCAAGATTCTTCCTTGACTTCACAGCTAAAGAAAGCTGCGGCAAATGTGTCCCTTGCCGCATTGGCACAAAGCGCATGCACGAACTTCTTGTAAACATCACCGAAGGTCGCGGTCGCCCGGGCGACATTGAGCTTCTTCTTGAGCTTTCAAATGGTGTAAAAGCTGGCGCGCTTTGCGGGCTTGGTCAAACTGCACCAAACCCAGTCTTAACGACAGTGCGCTATTTTAAAGATGAATACGAAGCTCACATAAATAAAACTTGCCCGGCGCACGAATGCGAGGCGCTCAAAAAGTTTTCAATTGATGCCCAGAAATGCAAAGGATGCACAATGTGTGCTCGCCAATGCCCCGTCTCAGCAATCAAAGGTGAAGTACGAGCGGCGCATGTCATCGATCAAGACAAATGCATAAAGTGCGGCGCTTGCCTGGCTCTTTGCAAATTCGGCGCAGTAGTCTCTATGTGATGAGAAAGGTTTTTAAGATGCAAAACGATATGGTAAATCTGATTATTGATGGCGTCGATATTAGTGTCGCTAGTGGTTCTACGATTTTAGACGCCGCAAAAAGCGTCGGCATAGAAATACCTTCCCTCTGTCATCTCAAGGATCTTGGTCCTTTCGGGGCTTGCGGAGTTTGCGTAGTTGAAATTAAAGACTCTCCTAAATTAGCTCGCGCTTGCGCTACTAAAGTTTCGCCTGGCATGGTAGTTTATACTAAAAGCGAGAAAGCTCTCGCTGCCCGCAAATTTGCTGTTGAGTTAATAATGGGAGACCACGATGCCGATTGCCAGGGCCCCTGTAAGCTCAACTGCCCGGCGCACACAGATTGCCAAAAATACATTAAAGAAATTGCAGATGGCGATTATGCCAAAGCCGTTTCTACAGTAATGGAAGTTTTTCCGCTTCCTGCCAGCGTTGGGCGCGTTTGCCCGCATCCATGCGAAAAGGCATGCAGGCGCAAAAATGTTGAAAGCCCAATTTCAATAGCTCATCTAAAAGCATTCGCTGCTGATATGCTTATGAAAGAAGGCAAAGCAGTTGAGATTAAAAAGCACGCGCCGACTGGCAAATCAGTAGGCATAATCGGTGGAGGTCCTGCCGGGCTAACTGCCGCGTTTAAGCTTGCAAAGGCAGGCCACGATGTAACTATTTACGACCAAATGCCAGAGATGGGCGGAATGCTTCGCTACGGCATCCCAGAATATCGTTTGCCTAAAAAAGTTCTTAGGTATGAAACTGACGCGATTGTATCGCTCGGCGTAAAATTCAAAAACAACTTCAAAATTGGTCGTGATGCCACACTTGACGAAGTGCGCGCAAAGCACGATGGCCTTATCGTTGCAAATGGTGCGTGGAAGGCTTCTTCGATGCGCGTAAAGGGCGAAGAGGCAGAAGGAGTTTGGGGCGGGATTGATTTACTTAGACTTGTCGCGACAGGCCAAAGACCTAATCTCGGTTCACGCGTCGCAATTGTGGGCGGTGGCAACACAGCGATGGATGCTTGCAGAACCGCAGTTAGACTTGGCGCAAAAGATGTCTTTGTTATTTATCGTCGCACGCGCAACGAAATGCCTGCAGAACAAATCGAAATAGAAGAGGCGATAGAAGAAGGAGTAAAATTCAAATTTCTATGCGCTCCCGATGAGGTTCTTTCTAAGGATGGTCGCGTAACAGGCATGCGCTTGCAGATAATGGAGCTAGGTGAAGCTGACGCGAAAGGCAGGCGCAAGCCCGTACCAGTAGTAGGCAAATTTGAAACCATTGAACTTGATACTATAATTTCCGCTATCGGGCAGAGAAACGACCCTGACGGTTTTGATCAATTAACGCAAACAGAAAAAGGAACCATCGCAGCTAACGAAAGTGATTTTGCGACAAACCTTGAAGGAGTTTTTGCGTGCGGCGATTCAGTAAATAAAGGCGCGGGCATTGCTATTGAAGCTATCGCCAAAGCTAATACCGCCGCGTGCGCTCTTGATGCTTATCTTAAGGGCGCTTCTTTCAAGCCTCATAAGCCCGTCCTTTCTGAGCGCAATGTAACAGAAAAGGACTTTACCGATATTCCTCGTCAGGAGCGATGCAAACTTAACATTAGGCCTGGCGGCGAACGCAGATTAGACTTCAATGAAGTAAATTTACCTCTTAGCGAACAGGTCGCTCGCAATGAAGCCAGACGCTGCTTAGAATGCGGTTGCCATGATTTTAACAATTGCGCGCTAATTCGTACAGCAAATCTTGTAAAAGCCGACACAAAGCGCCTTAGAGGTGAATTTCACCCGGGCTTTGTCGAAAGAAAGTTAATTGCAATCGAACGCAATCAACGCAAGTGCATCCTCTGCAATCTCTGTGTAAGGACTTGTCAAGATCTCGCCCACAAAGGCCTTTTAGGGCTTGTGGGCAGAGGCTTTACAACAGTCATCAAGCCAGAGTTTCGTGACGAAGCATCTATAGCGCAATGCAAAGACTGCCATCTTTGCGCTGACAATTGTCCGACTGGTGCGTTGAAGATCCTTTAAAAAATCAGCGCGTCTTTAGCCAAGCTTCGACTTCTTTATCGACGTCTTTGGGCACAGTATGCCCTACGCCGATCATTGGTCTGAAATGCTTCTCTTTTGATCCACACACATTAAATGTGGCTCTCACGCTTGCTGGCGAACACGCAAGATCGGCATAGCCAGCAGAGAAAAATATTGGCAGTTTAAGACGGCGCGCAAAGTTAACGCCGTCAAAATATGGCACGCGCTCTGCCACTTTTTTACGCACTGTCGCATCATGCGCCTGGACAATTTTCGGCCAGCCGCAGAATCTCGCGCCTTCAAGAAATCCAAGCATATCCGTAATGCCAGAAACATGAATTACCGCCTTGCGAAAATTTCCGTTAAGATATAAAAGCGCCAAGCCTAAACCGCCGCCTTGGCTTGCACCTGCGTAAACGAAATTATCCAAATCGACATTGAAACCGCTCTCTGGTGAGCGCAACCATTCAACTGCGCGGTTCGCTCCAAGAATGACGGGATAGTAGAAAAACTCCTCACGTGAGACAGAAATGCCAGCGCAATACCACGGCACGCCATACTTCTTTTCACATTCACCCCAAAAGTTATCATACTTCGCCATAACTTCATCAAGAGGACCAGTAATCGCCTGAGGCCAATCGAAAGGATAAACCATCATGCAAAGCGCATCATCAAAAGGCATCAAATCTGTAATTCTGTTTGCGCCAACACCACAACCGGCTCCTGGCAGCCTAATGCGCACAGGGTATGGCGGCTTAAGTTTTTTAGGCACCGTAAGCGAACCGTTAAGCCTTTTACCGTTGCATGTGTTGAAATTAAATACATAAAAATCTTTATCTCCCTTTGAGAGTTCTTCAACCTTTGTGCATTTCATATCAAGAGGAATTTTTTCCAAGCGCGCTTTTGCGTCTGCCCAAAATTCATCGAAGTCAGCAACATCGGGAGTTCCTGGAACTATCTTTTCTGGCTCGTATGCTACCGCCCAAGACTTCTCAACTTTAAGTTTATCTTTGCCCATCACAGCCTTTACTCTCAAAAATCCAGGAGTAAGAAGAGTTCCTTCCGTTAAAATCACACCATCCTTATTTACCTTCGCATCAAATGACGGAGTGACGACATGTTCGCCGAAATTATCCACCTGAACTCTTAGCGTAACGCCCGTTATGGTATTGCCACTTTCCGACAAAGGGCGAACCTTGAATTTAGCGACTTCACCACACTTATATTCTGCCGTTTCACGGTCACAAGAGATTTCTATCCTCGCACCTTTTAATTCTTTCTGAAGACCTGGCTCATCAGAAACATAGCCTGCTATTACTTTCTGTGCGTTGGCATTGATTGATGCAACAATAAATAAAACAGCAATAAATAACTTCATTACAAATCTCTCCTTTACTGCGTATTTTAACTTAAGTTTAATTCATAGTCAATGGATTTTATCCAGTGACCCTTAAGTACCAGTTACTGCAAATAATTTATCTTATCGTAAGCGAAAAACCTACTGGCCAAATTATTTCTCCAGTGGAACCAATTTGGATACTTCCACTAGAGACCCGCTTTTCATAATTGTCTCCAGCCCAATTTCGCCCTTTATAATGTTCTTTAGACATCACCTTAATTGTCCTATCTGTACAAATTATATTATTTGCTCCAGTGAGAATTAAATCATTTATGACTACCATGCCTCCTAAACCGAGAGAGCCTGCGACAAGAGAAAGTTTTGTTCCTGTTCCAACTGTCAAATCCATATTCCTATACGCTTTTTTATGATTAAACAATGCATTACTATCCCCTCTAGCAGGGAATGGCGTTGTAATATAAGATTTAAGACTTTGATCTATAAATATCTCTCCCTTCCCTGTCGCATCTTCTCGATAGTATGTTCCAGAACCGCCGCCTTTGTAAGAAACAGATATACCGAAGTTCTCCCATCCTATTGACTCAGTTTTATATAATGCTATTCTCCCGCCCGAAGAAATATTATAAGCGCTTCCACTTGTTGTATCTCCCATATCAGCAACTATTTTACCTGTTCCCGAAATATCTTTTGCAGATAGCCAAATACTCCCTCCTGCGCCTGTTGCATACGCAGTAGTTTCACCTTTTGCTGAAATAGTACCGTTATTGATAATATTGCCGAGCGCAATTATTTTAACAGCACCACCACCTGCTTTACTAGCACCAGATCCCAATGAAAATGGATTTAACAATGAGCCGTAAGTATTCTTATTTGTTATCTCACTGCTTTTATTATTGCCCGCATTACTTGCATGACCAGCACCACTAACAGTTGCTCCACTAAATGTCCCTTTGTTTGCAGCAAATCCTTTCCCTTCCGTATTAATTGCACTCTTCGCATCAACAATGACGTCTCTTCCTATTCGTAAATTTAATTTATATTGTTCGGATCCTGCTGATTGTGCAGAATGAGTAAGAACTGCTCCATTTTTTAATTCAACATCAAGGCCAACCTCGTTTGATGAGGAAAAATAATCTAATGTAAGAGTTGTTTTCTCGTTCAAACGAACAGAATTAACAACCGTTAACTTATTACTGAATTTCACCTTTGAAGTACCACCGCCACAGCCAAGTATCAACTCTCCGCATTGAAAAGCAGTATTCGCAGTAGGCGTCCATGTTGCACCTTCTGGCGGAGAGATTATCACTTGTGCACTCGAAGAGGGCAAAACACCAGAAAGCCAATTAGCCGCGGTATTCAAAGAGCCATTACCCCCAATCCATTCTGCTGCCGCACCTTCAGAAAAATCAATATTTGTATTTCCGCCCAAATCAGTTGAGAAATCGCCTACTATCGCCTTGCTTCCTTCGCTTGCGTTACAATCTGAAATGTTTATACCCCGCAGATGATTATACTCGGTCAACTTCAAATTCCAAGTTGCACCTGGAAGAAGGCTTTCAAAAGTTATTAGACGAGAAGATGCATCTCTTTCAGAAATTCCATTAAATGAAACTACATCAAACTCGTACGTGGAACCCTCTTTAAATTTGAATACAAGAGGAAATTCAGTTTTGCAACGTAAAAAAGATACAGCGAAACCGTCTTTAAAGTTAATACCGCCGCCCTTCTTTGAAATTGTTATTCGATTGTATTTACTATCGTTTAAAACTACGTTTTGAACACCATCTCCACTGAATATCAATCTGTCCGCAGCGTTCACAGATATCGTCCCTAGGTTGGCAAAATCATTCGTCACCGTCAAATTTGCACCTTTTAGCGTTATCTGGGCACCTAGCTCGTTTGTTATAGAATTTTGAGTAACAGCAGAAGAAATTACCGGATAATGCAAACACCCGCTCTTAATTAATACCCTATCGGTCTCTACAGGAACTCGCCCAATATCCCAATTTTCTTTATTTGTCCAATCCGTGTTTGCCACACCTATCCAAGTAAGTAATTCTCCGGGTTCAGGAGTCTTTTCAATAGACCATCCCGTGTTGTTACCTAAATCCAATCCATCCATACTCGTAGCCAGGAGACCGGATGTGGCATTTGAATCTTTCACATCCGTAAACGTTATATCTTGAACTACGTTGGCGCCTATTGAAAGTAGCCATTGGCTATCCTCCGTCTGTGATACTAAACTAATATGACTTTCTTTTAGTCCCTTAAAAACAATGGAGCCACCGGATTTTATTGTTGTCTTGTTAGCAGCTCCTGAACCAAATATTAACCTCTTGCCAGGTTCAATGCAGCGTAATGAATAAAACTCATTAGCACCAAGAATTTTAGATTCGCCCGAACCGACGAACTCAACGACAGAACCAGCATCACAAATTATTTTGCCGCCGCTCTCCGCAATTAAATCTTTTTTTATTTTAAAAGTGATACCATTTTTAATCCGCAGATACGCGTTGTTTTTTATTATAACAGTTCCGAACGTATCTTGAGCATCTACTACCATAGAACACATAAGAGCTGACGCATTTGTATTTTGAGGGATCGTTTGTGACCCATTATCTATAATAAGCGTACCTTGACCGGGAATATCATCCGCACTCTCTAGATAAATGGTTCCGCATCCGGTGTGATTTGATCCCCAGAAGCCTCCGTAGGCTTTTATCTTACCTTCAAATGCGCCATGCATTGAATTTAATGATTCATAAATCGCAATTCTTCCTCCGCCGCCGCCAGCTGTACTTGTATTCGCTCCGGCAGAGGCGTCAATACTTCCATTTCCAGTTAGCACTCCCGTCTTTAAATATATGCTGCCACCAGATCCATTATAATAATCACCCCCAGATTGACTTAACGCAGAAATAGTACCATTTACCAATAATTCATTCTCAATTTCAAGATATATTGCTCCTCCTGCTCTGTAATCATTTTTATCTGTGCCGCCTCCATTACCACCTATATCAGTCGGCTCTCTAATTGAACCGAATGTATCAATAGGTGTACCTCCAATTCCGATGCCACCAACACCGCCATAAGACGGCTGAAGGGCACATCCTGGATAAAACGCGCCCATACAATCGGCTGACACTTTACCGCCAGACTCAATCTCCATTGAATTTGCTTTTAGCAAAAGTTTTTTTGTATCATCTTTCTTGTCATTGAGAGCATGCGTTAAAACGCCTCCGGATTTTACTGTAACTTTTCCTGATACCTTATTTGTAGTTATTCCATTACTGAAATTTAGAGTCACACCTGAATTAACAACGAGAGAGCCTATATCAAAAGCTTCTCCGACCGTTACGATATATGAACCCGTTGGTAAAACAACATCATCGGAAGATGTTGGTAAAACTTCAGGAGCCTGTTCTGTTGAAGAAAGGGCCCAATTAGATAACTCTTCAAATGAGCCATCGCTCCCGGCAGTCCAAGTATATGTATCAGCAAATATTTGCGAAGAAAAGAAAACTATTGAAATAAAAAAACCGGAAGCGAAAAACTTATGTGCCATAGCAAACCCTTTCCTATTATTAGCTGTATTTTAGCAATTACCCCCCCCCTGTCAAGAAAAAACCTATGCAAAAAGTAATCGGTTACGCAACACGGCGCAATTACGAAAATCGCCTTCGGGGAACACAAAAACGCCCGCACTCGCGTCCTTCACGAAAATCTCAATGATTATGAGAAATTTATGTGACCTTTACTCAAAATGAGAATTATGTGCGGAAATTTCTCATACTAATCC
>JAGBZX010000040.1 GCA_017628025.1 Kiritimatiellia bacterium
CAAAGTTTATCTTTCATTTTATCTGCCTTTTTCTGCATTTAGACTTCCTTAGGTCTAAATGTATTTTCTTTATATTTAAGGGCTTCGCTCTGCGCGTCACTTGTCGGGTATGCGAAGAACGCACTTCCCAAAGGCTACTCGATGATTACTCCTTGCTTTGAAGTTGTCGGTGGTGGCAATTATGCTATTGATAGCTTAGTTGTCGAAGGAGTTGATGATGGCGATGCCTCTGTTCAGGTCGTTAATGCGGACGGATCATGGGGCACTATGGGTGTTTGGCTTAACGAATATGTTGATGGTGACACTGTTTATCCTGCTGGTTGGTTCACTGATGCGTCCGGCGCAGAATCTGCAAACATTGCACTCGAACCTGGACAGGCAGTATTCTTCTATACCGCTTCTGAGGCTGCTAAAGCGATGAGCGCAGGACAAGTTTCTGGTGCACTCACCGTTTCTCTTAGTTCTGGATATTCAATGATTGGTAATGCTAGCCCTGTAGCTATTTCTATTGATGAGATCACACTTGTTGGCGTCGATGATGGCGATGCCTCTGTTCAGGTCGTTAATGCGGACGGATCATGGGGCACTATGGGTGTTTGGCTTAACGAATATGTTGATGGTGACACTGTTTATCCTGCTGGGTGGTTCACTGATGCGTCTGGTGCTGAGGCCGCTGACATTACACTTCAGCCTGGTCAGTCGGTATTCTTCTACACAACTGCTACCGGTGCCAAGGCAACAATTCCCTCTGCTCTCGCTCAGTAAAACAATTTAGATGGTGTACGGCATGGGGTCGTACGCCAAACTAAAAAACAAAAAAGGAAAATAACAATGAAGAAAATCATGATTGCAGCCGTTGCAGTAATGCTTGGCATTGCGGCTAACGCTGCTACCGTTAAATGGTCTATGACTGAGGTTCAGTCGTCTCCTGACGCTGCCGCTGCTGCTGACTGGTCTATATATGTACTCGATGCATCTGACTATAGCGCTTTTGCAGCCCTTTCTGGAGATCAGGCCGCTGCTTTTGCCGCTGACAATGCTATTGCTACGGGCGTTACAACAGCTGCGCGTGGTAAAGTTACTGCAGCTGTTGAGGGTGGTAACTTCGCAGCAAGCGAAGCCGTCTCTTCTTTTATGGTAATTTTCGACAACGCAATCGCAGCTAATGCAGACAACTTTGCCTACACCGAAACTGCTAACGTTGCAATTTCAGAAGGCGGCGCTAATGCTACAATGAACTTTGGCACCTTCGCTAACGCTACCGCTGCTACTGGCGGCTGGCAGTCCACGGACGTCCCAGAGCCTACGAGCGGCTTGCTCCTCCTCCTCGGCGTCGCTGGCCTCGCTCTCAAGCGTAAACGCGCCTAATCTGATTTTTCAGATTGAATTAAAAGCCGCCCTCATTTGAGGACGGCTTTTTTTACCATTTAGAGATTCTTTCGACAGCACTCTTAACCCGCTGAGTCAATCTTCTCAATCAACTCATTCGCCCATGCGATTGCTTCGTCGGCGGTTGATAAGACTGGCAATGAATTTTTCTGCCCAAGATATATTCCAGCCCACTCATCACCGCCAATAACTTTAGGTGGCCACGAGTGTACCTTTCGATATGTGAATAACTTTTTACAAAGATCCGCTGCAAGGCTAAGATCAACATCCCCATTCGACATTATAAGCTGAAGGTCTATTAAATCGTGCGCTCTTCTACTACCTGGCGCACTTACGCCATGTAGCTTCTGAGCAACTTGATATTCAAGTCTCATCGCTGGTATGGGATTAGGCGAAGGTAATGCCATAGATTCAAAGAGGTCTTCTAAAACCTTAGGCATTGCAATTTCATCACACTCATCAGCATCGCCAATTTCATTATGACCTATTTCAAGATTTACGGTATACCAAGGCGCTCCTAAATATCTTAACTTTACATCACATGGCTGCATTACATATTCAAAAGGAATTCCTCTTGGAGCGGCTTGACGTAAAATCTTAATTTCACCAGTAAAACCATTCCATCCATCTTCGAGTTTTTGTCGCAGAGCCTTAAGAAACTCATCAAGGTCATTTTTCCAAGCGGTGTCTAAATCCATAGTCATGCGCGTCATTTTATCGCCGTAACGAAATCTTAATCCCGTACCGCCTTTAACGACGCCATTACCAATCATTTGAGCTACTATTGCATTCGCCATAAGGCCGCGCAATTCAGCCGCACGTACGGAGTTACCCGAAAATCTTTCAATCGCACGATCTAGATTAACTTTGGAATTGGGCGCATTCTTCATCATTCATTAATCCTTTCTCCTTTGCTTTCTCGGCCGCCTCTGCGAGACGATCTAACTCAATAGTACCATCCTCAATAGTCGCATTAAAAGCATCTACGAGATTCTGGCATTTAATGCCCTCATATCCTTCAAATTCAACACCATCATAAGGCTGATTATGCTTAATAGACAAGCCTTTGGGTAATTTACGCCGAATTCTCTTAGGAGAGCCTACATATACAGTAGAAGGATTCGCAGGCGTAAGTTCTAACATATAGAGGATGGAAGCGCCTCGAAGATATGCATTTTCGCCCGCCATAGCTACACATATTGCGTAAACATCATTTTTAGTCGGCACATGATGACGCACCTGATATACACCGTGAGAAAGGCGTGTCAATTTACCACTTTTCTCCATAGCTACCATATTTTGCTTAGAAACACCAAGCTCCTTCGCTTTTGCGGAGGTAATAATGCCATAATAGTCTTCAGCTACTGGCCAAATTTGTTCATATCCTGTCATGTCAAAAGTAAAGTATTTCTTTGTCTTTTTGACTTCATACAGTTATAGAATACCATTTTTTCTATCCTATTGCAACCTCTCCAAGTCAAAAGTAAAGTATTTCTTTGTCTTTTTGACAAAGTTTATCTTTCATTTTATCTGCCTTTTTCTGCATTTAGACTTCCTTAAGTCTAAATGTATTTTCTTTATATTTAAGGGCTTCGCTTTCCGCGTCGCTTGTCGGGTATATGAATAATGACGTACCAGAGGGTTGGTCAATCGTAACGCCTTGTTTTGAGAATGTTGGTGAGAATAAAGCATACGCTATTGATAATTTTTTGATTGAAGGTGTCGCAGATTGCGATGCAACAGTTCAGGTTATGAACTCTGATGGTTCATGGGGTGCGCAAGGGTTTTGGTTTAATGAAGCCGTCTTTAATGGCATTACGTATCCAGCTGGATGGTGTACTGGCCGCGATGGTCTTACACCTGCCAATATAACACTTAACCCAGGTGATGCTGTAATGCTAAATACTAAGAATGCGGCTAAGATCCAAAGTGCTGGTCAGGTTTCTGCAATAATCACAAAGGATGTAGAGGCTGGTTGGTCTATGATAGGAAATGCGAGCCCAACTGCGATTTCCATCGACTCAATAACTCTTATCGGAGTGGCAGATTGTGACGCTACAGTTCAAGTGATGAATGCAGATGGATCATGGGGTGTACAGGGATTTTGGTTTAATGAAGCCGTCTTTAACGGAGTAACATATCCTGCAGGGTGGTGCACGGGCCGTGACGGTCTTACACCTGCAGCTATCACGTTGCAACCTGGCCAGTCAGTCATGTTCAATACTAAGGATGCCGCCAAAGTCGTCCTCCCATCTGCGCTTAAGTAAAACAATTTAAGGTGGTATTCGGCATAGGGTCGTGTGCCAAGCTTAAAAAACAAAAAAAGGAAAATAAAAATGAAAAAACTAATGATAGCGGCCTTTGTCATGGTGCTCGGCATCGCGGCTAACGCTGCCTCTGTAACGTGGGGTATGTCTAGTCCTCAATCATCGCCCAATGCAACAGCTACCTCAGGGTGGGCATTGTATGTGTTAGATGCTTCCACGTATGAAACCTTTGCCGCTCTAGATGGCGACAAGGTTGCAGCATACGTTGTGGCTAATGCGGTCGCATCGGGCGCTACAACCGCTTCAAGATTCGGAGTAGATGCCGCAGTAAAAGGCGGTAATTATAGCGGTGGTGATATTGTGAATTCTTATATGGTAATCTTTGATGCTACCACAGCAGCTACCGCAAAGTATTACGCTTATACGGAGGCTGCGTCAACAACAATCAATGCAGCTGGTGCAGACGGCAATATCAACTTCGGTTCTTTTGCAGATGCAACTGCCTCCACTGGTGGTTGGCAGTCGACCGACGTACCAGAGCCTACCTCTGGTCTTCTCCTTCTCCTTGGCGTTGCTGGTCTCGCTCTCAAGCGCAAACGCGCCTAATCTGATTTTTCAGATTGAATTAAAAGCCGCCCTCATTTGAGGACGGCTTTTTTTACCATTTAGAGATTCTTTCGACAGCACTCTTAACCCGCTGAGTCAATCTTCTCAATTAACTCATTCGCCCATGCGATTGCTTCGTCGACAGAGGGAAGAAGATCTAACTCACCTCGTTGAGAATTATAAAGCTCCTCCCATAACTCGCCCTTTGTGATAATAGTTGGCCAAGGTTGACATTTTCTATATATAAACAGCCTTTCACAAATGCACCTAACTTCAGAAAGATCGATTATGTCATTCGCCATTATAAGTTGTAAATCTATCAAATCCCTAACCCTATCACTCCCTTTCGCCGATACACCATGTAGTTTTTGAGCCACTTGGAATGCAAGCGGCATAAGCGGCACAGGATTTGGAACAGGGAAGCCTAAAGAAGTGAAAAGCTCTACTATATCTGAAGCCACAGGGCGAATTTCAGGAACATCTGCTAGACCAACTTCATTTGTGCCAACCTCAAGTAAGACAGTGCACCAAGAACGCCCAAGATACATCAACTTAACCTCGAAAGGTTGCATAACATATTCTTGAGGTACTCCTCTCGGTTTAGCAGGGGTCTTCGTGATTAAATCACCAGAAAAGCCATTCCACCCAGTAGAAAGCGCAGAACGAAGTTCAGCAACAAAATCATCTAATTCCATACGTCGAGCCACGTCGCAGTCTATCGTATAACGCGAATTCCCACGCCCATATCGAAGTCGAAGCGACGTTCCTCCCTTAATAACCACATCAGGTAGCATTTGACCAACAATAGTATTCGCCATCGCCATTCTCACTTGAACTAGATTCGCCCCAACTCCATATTTCCGCTGAAGTGCCATATCTAGATTCCGCTTACTGTTAGGTCTCTTAGGTGTTCCTTTAGATTTCATGACTAAGTTTCTGCCTCTCATTTTCATCAATCTTACCTATTCGTAGAGCCTCTGCCATAGCAGATTTAAGCCTCTCTTTAGGCATAGTCGACTTTGCACTTAATATCGCATCAAATACTCTTTGAGAAGGGATTCCTTCTATGAATATCGGTTCATAAGATGAATCGGTCTTACATATTTTAATTCCACCTCCGAGATTCTTACGAACCCGGTTAGACGTCCCAACATAAATTCTATCTGGATCTGTAGGGGCAAGATTTAACATCGCAATTACAGATTCACCATATAAATAAGCATCGTCTCCAACAAGAGCTACAGCTTGAGCATAAGGATCGTTCACTCCAGGTGAATACTGCACAAGTTGATACACTCCCTGTCCAATTCGCGTTAACCTACCTCGATGTGCTAAATCAACAAGCGTCCTAGCCGCTATTCCAATCTTCTGAGCTCTTGAAGTCGTTATTAAGCCATAATTCTCTATAGCTTC
>JAGBZX010000041.1 GCA_017628025.1 Kiritimatiellia bacterium
GCAAGTCCACCGGGGGTTCGAATCCCCCCCCCTCCGCCAGTTCCAATGAATAATGATGAATTAGTTGCGTTGTGAGAGTCAATCGTTCTATCTTACCTCCAGGGCGAATAGGGTTAGCTGTTAGTGGTGGCTCTGATTCCGTCGCATTGGCTTTTTTGCTTACAAAGGGCGGCAACAAGAAAAATGCTGCAGAGCGATTTGTTATTCTTCATGTTGATCACGGCTTAAGAGAAGAGTCTAAAGAAGAATTTACGTTTGTTAAATCATTAGCTAAGCGCCTTGGAGTGCCATTCAAAGGTATTCATGCAAAAGTTATTAGAAAGGGTGGCGAGTCGTTAGAAATGGCTGCTCGTCGCGTGCGTTTGTCTTTTTTCTCAGACTGCATGAAGAATTTAAAGTTAGATGCCATTGCAACGGGCCATCATATGGATGATGTTGCCGAGACATTTATTATGCGTCTTAAACGCGTTTCTATTTCAAATATTCGCGAAAAAAGTCAAGTAGGAGATATTCGTTTCGTTAGGCCGTTGTTGGGCTGTCGCGATGAAGAACTTAAAACGTATTTGCGTAAATATTCTGAAACTTGGCGCGAAGATGCTTCAAACGACGATACTTCTATTGAGCGAAATAAAGTTCGCCATGAGATAATTCCATATCTTGAGCGTAATTTAGATGTAAATATCGTAAAACATCTTTATCGCCTTTCGCTCATTCAAGCAAGCTTAAATACTAGAGAAAATTCCTTAGTAACACAAGACGATAACGAGTGTTAATTATTATGATTAAAAACCTTAATAAGTTTGAAAGTAAGATAAGATTCTTTATTTTTGGCATAACAATGCTTTCGCTTATTCTAGGGTTTAGGGCGATGCTTTTTGATCACGCGCCAACGGCATTTGCAGCACCAGAGGAAGATATGTCGTATGCATGGTATGTGCCATTATTTTCTCTTTATGTTCTTTATGTTGAACGGCGAAAAATTCTTAATAGTTTAGGCAATGGTGATTTACTTGCTTCGCTTTTAATTGTGCCAGCAATATTTGTAGGGTTTCTAGGTGTAAGAGGTATACAGTTAAGATTTGAACAAGTCTCATTTATTTCGCTATTGCTTATAATCCCTTGGGTTTTTTATGGTAGAGAGCTAGCGAAAAAAATTTTATTTCCTGTTCTATTTTTGCTTTTTTGTATACCCTTAAATTCTTTTTTAGATATTGTAACAGTGCATTTGCGTATTTTTGCAACTACTACTGCATATGTGCTTTTAAAAGGCTTCGGTGCAGATGTTGTTCGTCAAGGAACGATGCTTTTCTCACAAGGCGGAGATTTTTCGATTGATGTTGCGCAACCTTGTAGTGGTATTCGCAGTATTTTTGCACTTATGTCACTTACAGCAGGCTATGCGTATTTTAACCAGCGCTCTTGGCTAGGGCGAGCTATACTTTTTTCACTTTCAATTCCTCTAGCTATATTAGGTAATGTTGCTCGTATAATTACAATTTGTTTGGTTGGTCTCTATGCAGATGGTGAGTTTGCTTTAGGTTTTTATCATGATTATTCTGGTTATGTGGTTTTTGTAGTTGCAATTTCTGCAATGGTAGCATCTGGTGAATAGATTACAAGGATATTGCACACAAATAAAAAAGAAAATAACGAGGAGAATGTTGTATTGCCCAAAAAGGCCGTTACGAGATTTTCTTTTCTTATTTATTGTTTTTCGTCGCTATTAGTTGTAAGTTCTATGGTTTTGCTTTCTCAATCACCAGAGGCTCGTTTATGTGACGAAAAAAAGGTGAATTTTCCCGTATTGCCTAATATGACAATGAATATTGAGCCTCCTTCTGAGGCAGAACTTTCAACATTGCCCAAAGATACAATTATAGAAAAACGTTCTTACACTGGTTCTATAGAAGGTCAATATTTTATCTCCGCAATTACTGGTGGTAGATCTAAAAGTTCTCTTCACCGCCCAGAGCTTTGTTTACCATCACAAGGTTTTGCGATGCGAAATCCTCGCACAATAGAAACAGCGACTAGACAATGGCGCGTTATCACAGTTGAAAGTAGTTATTCAGAGAAAAGGTATCATGCTTATACATTTTTTAATCAAGAGGGTTTTGCTACCGCTTCTCATATGTCGCGCATTTTGCGAGATGTATTTGATCGCACGCTATTTAACCGTATAGATCGCTGGACAATGATTACTGTTAATGTCCCAATTTGTAGCGAAGAGAAACTCCTTGAGATTCTTAACGCAATAGGAGATGCAAATGAATGATTTCCTCATACTATTCGTCGTCTCATTAGTGTCATCACTTGTTTTTACGCCAATAGTGCGAACTTTATGCAAGCGTTGGGGAATGATTGACTATCCTGGTCATAGGCGTATTAATAAGCTTCCCATTCCTCGAGGCGGTGGTTTGGCTATTGTTTTAGTCATGACTTTAATATATCCGCTAATGTCTTATTTGTTAGATTTTGATATATGTTATGGGCGAGATGCTTATTCGTTTATCCGTATAGGTATTATAGCTATCTTTGTTGCGGTATTAGGTTTTGCCGATGATAGATGGAGTTTGCGTCCAAGTTTAAAATTAGCATTTCAAATAATAGCGGCAGCGGCAGTTTATTTATGGGCAGGATTAGGGTTTAAGGCTATATTTCCGCTATTGCCCCCATATTTAGATTTTCCAATAACGGTATTTTGGATTGTAGGTGCGATAAATGCTTTTAATTTAATAGATGGACTTGATGGCTTGGCTTCTGGGATTGCTTTTATAGCTACGCTCGGTATGGCTGGCGCCTTGTGGTTTTCTGGTTCGCAAACAGAAGCAGTGTTTTTTCACTGTGCTTTCGCTGCATCAATTTTAGGTTTTCTGCGTTATAATTATAACCCTGCTAGTGTCTTTTTGGGAGATACTGGATCAATGTTTATAGGCTATACTATGGCTGTTATGCCATTAATGTTCCATGCTACAAATTCATTTTTAGTCTCTGTAGGAGTGCCTCTTTTAGCGATGGGAGTACCTATATTTGATACGACATTAGCTATTTTAAGGCGTTCATTGCGGTATCTTATCAAGAAAAATGATGTGAATGAAAATTCAAATGGTAAGTTAATGACAGCTGACGCAGACCATATTCATCATCGTATTTTAAGAGCAACGGGCTTTAATCAACGAAAAGCAGCATGGTTTCTTTATCTTGCCGCTGCCATAACTGTCAGTATTGGGCTTTTTGGTGTTTTGCTAGAATCTAAAGCGGCAGGGCTATGGGTGTTGGCAGTTGCTCTAGCTACTGTGGTTGTTTTTAGAAGCACCTCACATATAGAGATTTTTGATGCTGGCAGGTTGATAAATTCAAAGGTTCATGATACTAGTTTAACAACAAGGCGATTTATCGCGCGCATTACTGTGCCTCTATATGTGATACTTGATGTTTGTGCGCTTGTTAGCGCTTTTATGTTTCTTTCTTCGATTTTCTCTGTAGCAGGGATTACGTTAGCTTCGCGTCAAATTTGGCGTATGTGTTTATTACAAACTGTATTAACTTTTGGATCGCTTATTTGTTTTAAAAATTATCTTATAGTTTGGTCGCGAGCTACTCCTAGCGACTATTTTAGGCTTATAATGGCTTCGTTAGTTGGTGCTATTTCGTCAGGGATATCGTTATTATACTTTTTTGATATACCATTTGTAACAACTTTTGTTTTTTCAGTTTCCTATACATGTGTTATTTTTGCACTGTTGATTTTTTTAAGATTACTAAGACCGATTTTAAGAGATTCCTTTTTTAGAGTTAATAGTGCTAAGTTAAGAAAATCAAATGATGTATCTAGAGTTCTTGTTTATGGAACGGGGCTTAGGTTTCGGGCGTTTTATCGAGAACTTGTACGTGGGCATTTTAACTCAAATAGGGTGATTGTTGGATTAATAGACGATGATTATTTGCTTTCTAATCGTTATATTGGAGGGTATTTAGTGTCTGGAACGTTGCATGACGCACCTAAATTGATAAAGAAGTTGAATGTTGATACTGTTATTGTAGCATGTGAGATGAGTGATGAATGGAAGAAAGTTGTATTAGATATTTTATTGCCGACAGGAGTTAATATTCAACATTTTAGCTTCTCAGAAGAAAAGTTTTAAAAGAAGATTCGAAAATATCGATATTTTCCGTACATAATTCTCAATTTGATTTCTAAGGCTTCGGTGTTTGGTGATGATTCATAGCTGTTCTCGCTAAATCGCCTCTGAATACAGAGCCGATTTGCGGAGAAAAAGTTCGGGTGAGACATCGATTTTGCGACCTTTCTTTTTCGCTCCTTAAAGCCATGTTACCCGCGCTCTTAAAAAGAGCGCTTTGGCGAAAAACCGGTGCGTCAAAATCGGGTCGCTTCCGCCTTTTCCTCCGCCGCTGTGAAGGCTTACGAATCATCCCGCCACCTCCGATTGGAGATGTTTATGCGACTTGTTTCAGAAGTGTACTGCGTGGTGAGAAATTTCCGCACATAATTCTCATTTTACTGATAAGTACTTGTTTTGGGCAAGTATGCTTGATTTTGTAAAGTATCTCCAGCTCTCCTAAACTCCAAATCTCCCAGTAAGCGTTAGCAATAGTAGTATGAGAATTTTCCGCACGAAGTTCTCATTTTGAGAACAAGGCACATAAACTTCTAATTTTAAACGAAATTATGATATAATACATAGAAATAAAGGAAATCGTGTCATATTCTTCTAGAACAGGAGCGCAGGCGCTTGTTGAGAGCCTTGAAAGGGCAGGCGTCGAGACGCTGTTCGGATATCCCGGCGGAAACGTTGTGGATATCTTCGGTTTTTTGCGCAATTCTAAAATGAAGTTTGTTTTAGGTCGCCACGAGCAGGGTTGTGTTCATATGGCAGATGGTTACGCTAGGGCTAGTGGTAAGCCAGGCGTAGTTCTAGTTACTAGTGGACCAGGAGCAACAAACGCAATCACGGGTTTGGCTACCGCTAATGTAGATTCTGTCCCATTGGTTCTTGTTTCAGGACAGGTGCCGCTTTCTCAAATTGGTACAGACGCTTTCCAAGAGGCTGATATGACTGGTATCTGCCGCGCTGTAACAAAACATTCATTTCTTCTTAAAAGTGCCGACGAAATTCCTCAAGCAGTAGCAGAAGCGTTTTATATCGCTACACGCGGCAAACCTGGCGCGGTAGTTATTGACTTGCCACACGACGTGCAGCTTCAAAAGACTTCTGCTCAGTATCCAGAGCGCATTTCCCTTAGAGCCTATCACCCCGACACAGCACCAAAGCCGCGTGCTGTTGCTGAATTAGCTAGGCTAATTAATTCTTCTAATAGGCCTATTTTTTACGCTGGTGGAGGCGTGATTTCTTCTGGCGCTGCCGACGATTTAAGAGCGCTTTCTTCAAAAGCAGATATTCCAATTGTAACAACCTTAATGGGGTTAGGTGTAATTGAAAAGACTAGCACTCATGCCCTTGGTATGGCTGGTATGTATGGCACAGAGGCTGCTAATATTGCGTTGGCCGAGGCTGATTTAATAATAGCGTTAGGCACTCGATTTAGTGATCGCATGACTACTACTTTAAAAACTAAAGGTAAAATAGTTCATGTTGATTGCGATCCTTCGTCTATTGAAAAAAATGTTAGTGTAAATTTAGGAATTGTCGCGGATATAAAAGATCTTATAACAACAGTATCTTCTCGAATAAAGCCAAATTCTCATACTTCTTGGATGAAACGTATTTCTCAATTAAAGCGCTCATCAAAGAATAAGGTTCGGAAATTTAAAACTTCTAAAATACATCCTGGAGCGGTGGTTGAAGCTGTTGCTGAAGCTGCAAGTGACGACGCGATAATTGTAACAGACGTTGGTCAACATCAAATGTTTGCAGCTAGGTATTACCCGACACCAAAACCTAGGCGCTTCCTATCTCCTGGCGGCATGGGGACAATGGGCTTTGCGATACCTGCGGCAATAGGAGCGGCATTATCAATGCCAAATGAAAAAGTTGTCGCCTTAATTGGTGATGGTGGCGCTCAAATGACATTTAATGAACTTAAGGTTGCTTCCGATGAGAAGCTCCCCATAACCTTTATTGTATTCAATAATTCGTCTCTTGGGATGATTGAACGGATGGGTGAGGATTCGTTTGTTGGCAACTTTTCTAACCCTGATTTCGTTATGATGGCTAAAGCGTTAGGTTTGAAAGCTAAGAGAGTTTCATTAGTAGAAGAACTCAAATCGGCTGTTACTAATGCTGTTAAGTCATCTCACCCCTCGCTACTTGAAGTAATTGTAGATGCCGATGCAAAAATCTGAACGCATATATCGACTCAACTGCTTTGTTGAAAATAAACCTGGTGTTTTGGCTAGGATTGTTGGTCTTATTTCAGGAAGAGGCTATAATATTCAGACATTAAATGTTGGTCCTACCGAAGATGGAACTGTTTCGCGTATGAAGATTGATGTTCTCGGCACAGAAAAGGTCGTAAATCAAATAATTTTGCAATTAAGAAACTGCGTCAATGTTATCGAAGTAACAAGACGGCGCAGGTAAGATGAACGAAAGGAAAATAAAGATGAAAAAATTTCTTAGCGGAAATGAAGCTATTGCTTATGCAGCAGCGCAGGCTGGTTGTGCCGTTGCCTCAGCATATCCCGGCACGCCTTCAACTGAGATTTTAGAGAATGTTGCCAAGTTCAAAGACACGATAAATTGCGAATGGGCAGTTAACGAGAAGGTCGCTATGGAAACTGCCATTGGTGCGTCTATGGCTGGTGCTAGAGCGTTAACGGCAATGAAGCATGTTGGATTAAATGTAGCGATGGATCCGCTTATGACATTTACCTTTACTGGCGCTACTGGCGGTATGGTAATTATTTCTGCCGATGATCCAGGTATGCATTCTTCTCAGAATGAACAGGACAATCGCAATCTGGCAAAGTTTGCTAGAGTACCGCTTCTTGAGCCTTCTGACAGCCAAGAAGCATATGATATGTGTATTGAGGCGTTTGATATTTCTGAAAAATTCGAAGTGCCTGTGATGATTCGCCTTACTACTCGCACAAGTCACTCTTCTTCGCTCGTAGAGCTTGGTGATTTTAAACCAACGCGCCGCGAAAATATTGAGTATGTTCGCGATATTAAAAAACGTTTGCCTGTGCCTATGTTTGCTAGAATGCATCGCTATGCTGCTCAAAAGCGCACAGATGAGATGAGAGGCGAATCCGAGAAAAGTTCGCTCAACAAAATGGAGATTCTTAATACATCTCTAGGTATTGTTACAAGCGCAGTTGCGTATCAATACGTTAAAGAAATCTTCCCAGAGTATTCTGTTCTTAAACTAGGGTGGACAAATCCATTACCAATTTCTCTAGTGCGTGATTTTGCTTCAAAAGTTGATAAGCTTGTAGTTGTAGAAGAATTAGATCCTTTCCTTGAAGATCAGATTCGCGCTTTAGGAATAAGTGTTGTAAATCATGAGACCGAACTAAACATGATGGAGCTTAATGCTGATCGCTTGCAAAATCTCCGCCATGAGATTATTGGCGATGTTCCTGCGGCGAAACTGCCCACTGAGCCTGAGTCGCCTCTACCAACGCGTCCACCAGTCCTTTGTGCCGGTTGTGGTCATCGCGGCGTATTTTATATGCTATCAAAATTAGGTGCTACTGTTACTGGTGATATCGGATGTTATACATTAGGAGCATTTCCTCCGCTAAATGCAATGGATACAACGATATGCATGGGTGCATCGATTGGTAACGCCGCTGGCATGAAAAAAGCAGGTCTTAAAGGGCGTATTTGTGCTGTCTTAGGTGATTCAACATTTTTCCATTCTGGAATCACTGGCGCTCTTAGCGCACTTTATAATTCTACTCCAGTTACAACAGTTGTCCTTGATAATCGTATTACCGCGATGACGGGACATCAAGATAATCCTGGCACAGGCAAGACCCTAGCAGGCGATGACGCAAATGTTACTGAAATTGCAGATATTGCTCGTGCGCTTGGGTATAAAAAGGTCGAAAAGATTTCTGCTGATGATTTTGACGCGCTTGAGAAAACGCTAAAAGAATCTATGGATGGAGAAGAGCCAGCGCTTATTATCGCGTATGCACCTTGCAGAATCGCTGCTAAACTTACGAAGGAAGGCCTTTGCAAAGTTAATGCAGACAAGTGCAAAGCATGTGGCCAGTGCTTTAAACTTGGCTGCCCAGCGATAACTCGCGGTCAAGAAGTCTCACAAGGCCGGTTTAAAATGGTTATTGATGAAAGTCAGTGCGCTGGATGTAGCCATTGTACACAAGTTTGTAAGTTTGCTGCAATTGAACGAATTAGGTGATTATTAGTGGTCTTAAGTGTAGTTATATGCTATAATACACGATTACAAGGAGATTGAAAATGGCAGATACAGAACGTGAATTAAAGGTTGGTTCAAGAATACGCTCATATCGCGAACGTCTTGATATGAGCATTTACGATCTTTCGCAAAAAACAGGTATTGACGAAAAGGTAATTAATAACATCGAAAAGGGTTTAGTTCAGCCTGCTCTTGGAGTCCTAACTAAGATATCTCGCGCTCTTGGTCAGCGCCTTGGTACATTTACTGACGACCAATTTAAGCCAGACCCAATTATTACGAGAGCTTCGGATATTGAGGCGTCAAAGGTTGCTGTAAAAGGCGTCAATGAGCTTGGCTATTCTAGTCACTCCTTAGCTATCGGTAAGCCCGATCGTCATATGGATCCTTTTAGGATTGAGTTCCAAGCCGACGGGGTTGACGAGCTTTCCAGCCATGAGGGAGAAGAGCTTATTATTTGTATTAACGGCGAAGTAGAACTTACTTACGGTCAAACTAAGCAAGTTTTAAAACCAGGTGATACTGCGTACTATAACTCTGTAGTTAAGCATGGTTTAAGAGCTTTAGGCGGTAAGGGAGCGTCTATCTACGGTATTGTATTTATGCCTTTTTAAACTATGAATAAATGGAGGTCACTTATGAAAACAGCAACGTCGTGTGTTATTGGTCTTTTGGCTGGTGCAGTTATTGCTACGCCAAAACCATTTGGTAAACTTTCTGATGGCCGCGAAGCAAAGCTGTGGAGAATTACTGGCGCTGGTGGTCTTGTTGTCGATGTGACAGACTACGGTGGTCGTATTGTTAGAGTATATGCTCCAGATCGTTTCGGCAATCTTGACGACGTAACTCTTGGTTGGAACACGGCTGGTGAATATGAAAAGTACGGCTATTCAATGGGTACGCTCATTGGCCGCTTTGGCAACAGAATTGCAGATGGCAAATTCGTGCTTGATGGTAAGACCTATCAGTTAGAATGCAACGAAACTTCGCCATCTCCTCGTAATTGTAATCTCCATGGTGGCCCTGATGGTTGGGACAATCGCATTTGGGGCGTTAAAGAAACTTCTTTTGAAGGTTCTCCTGCGCTTGAATTGACGCTCACTAGCCCTGATGGAGACCAAGGCTTCCCAGGAAAGGTTGATGTAAAAGTTACATATGCTGTAACTAAGGACAACAAGCTTATTGTTGAATATAAGGCTATTACCGATAAGCCTACAGTTATTAATCCTACTCACCACGGTTACTGGAATTTAGCAGGCGAGGCTAGTGGTAATGTTCTTTCTCAGCAACTTCAGATTTTTGCTGATGAATATACTCAAATTACTCCTGGCTTAATACCTGTTAAAAATGTTTCTGTTAAGGGGACAGCTTTTGACTTTACTTCTCTTCGTCGCATTGATGAGAAAAAAGCTGATATGGAAAAAGATGTTTCTCTTTGCCATACTACACACTGGTATGACCATAACTTTATGCTCCGCGGCAAAACTGGCGAAATGAAAAAGGCTTGCCTTATGGTAGACCCAGTTTCTGGTCGCCAAATGGAAATTTGGACTACCGAGCCTGCTATGCAGATGTATGGCGCGCAGAATATGGATGGGACAATGCCTGCAAAGCGTGCTGGCGCGTTTTATCCTGCTTTCGCAGGTATGGCGCTTGAAACGCAGCATTGCCCAGACTCGCCAAATCACCCTGAATTCCCCTCAACAACGCTTAGGCCTTCTGAGGAATTTAGCTCTCGTACAGAATATAGATTTTCAGCAAAATAAAAATGCAATTCGAAAACACAATCGGTCTTGAGACTCACGTTCAATTAAAGACTGAAACTAAAATGTTCTGCTCATGCCGTTTGAAAACGGGTTGTGAGCCAAACGTAAACGTCTGCCCGGTATGCCTAGGCTATCCGGGCGCGTTGCCTGTCATGAACAAACAAGCTATTAAGTTTACTGTAATGAGTGGCTTGATGCTTGGCTGTGAGATAAATCACCGTGCCACATTTGATAGAAAAAATTATTTCTATCCTGATATGGCAAAGGATTATCAAATTTCAGAAAATTTCCATCCGCTTTGTATAGGTGGAGGAGTTACGATACAAACTCCTAATGGTCCTAAGTTTATTAGGATTAATCATATCCATCTTGAAGAAGATGCCGCTAAAATCAACCACTATGCAAATTCTTCAGGTGTTGATTTTAACCGTGGCGGAACACCTTTGATGGAGATTGTTTCTGAGCCTGATATCTCATCTGCCGATGAAGCGATTGCATATCTGGAAGCGCTTAAGGAAATGCTTGTGTATGCTGGCGTTAGTGACTGCAACCTTGAAGAAGGCAATATGCGTTCTGACGTAAATATTTCAATTCGTCCTCAAGGTTCAGATAAGCTAGGCACGAAAGTTGAAATTAAAAACATGAATTCCTTCTCCGGTATTCATGCCGCGCTTCAATACGAAGCAATTCGTCAGCGTCGTGCAATTGCTGCAGGAGTTGAGATTATTCAAGAAACGCGCAGATGGGATGCTGATGCTGGAGAGACACTTTCAATGAGAACGAAAGAGAATGCTCACGATTACAGATATTTCCCAGAGCCTGATCTAGTGCCAATTGAACTTGATGAAGAGACTATTGAGTCATGGCGTTCACTTTTGCCGGAATTACCAGAAGTTCGCAGAGCGAGAATGATTTCTGATTACGGTATTGCAGAGTATGATGCAGATGTGCTTTCGCGTAATAAGGCCAATGCTGATTATTTTGAAAATGCCGCGAAGGGGCTAGAAAAGAAAACTGCTAAGCAGCTTTGTAACCTTTTCATGAGTGATGTTATGGCACTTATGAATGAGACTGGCATTAGCGTTACAGAGTCTCTTTTAACGCCTGAAGCGCTATCTCAACTCGTTCAAATGGCTTCAACTGGAAAAATCAACGGCCCAACAGTAAAGGAACTACTTCCTGAATTATTTACAAAGGGTGGAGAACCTGTAAAAATAGTTCAGGAGCGTGGGCTAGGAGCTGTAAATGACACAGCAGAGCTTGAAAGGTTCGTAGATGAAGCTATTAAGGCCAACCCTGGACCAGTAGCAGATTTCAAAAATGGCAAGAAAGCTGCCGCGGGCTTTTTCGTTGGTCAAGTTATGAAACTTTCAAAGGGCAAAGCAGATCCTAAGATTGTTGGTCAAATAGTTCAGCAAAAACTTTCACAAGCATGAAAAAACTTTTATCAGCCGTCGTTATTTTAGCGCTTTCTATGTTTTGTGGGTGCAATACACTTGTGCCAGTGCAAACAATGCTATTTCTAGATGATAACGGCAATGTGATACAAGTGGACTATTCTCGTGCAAAGAAGGATTATGTAACTACTTATAAGTCGCCGTTAAATGGGGCCGAGCTTACTTTTGGCACAAAACTTCATGTATGTGTGCATATGCCTGATGGCTATAGATTTAAAGCGTGGGAGACGAAAAAAATTATCTCAAACGCCACGATGTATATGTCAACAGATGAGCGCTGGCTTTTTCATGCTAGAGGCACAACGTGCTCAGTGTATGAAAGAACCATTGATAAAAGAGACTATAAGTTAGTTTACGAAGGCGTGATGTGTTCGGCTAAAAAGCCTGGTGAGTTATGATAAATCCATTAGACAATATACGCATCGTCCTGGTCGGGACTCTTTATACAGGAAATGTTGGCTCAAGTTGTCGTGCTATGGCGAATATGGGCATTCGTCATTTACGCCTTGCCGCGCCTAATTTGCAAAATTCATGGGATGAAGGCGAGCGATTGGCGGTGCATGCTACTGACATTATGAATTCTAGAGAAGAATATCCTTCTCTAGAAGAAGCTGTTAAAGACTGTGTCGCTGTCGTTGGTACAACAGCCAGAGAAGGGCTTTATCGTCAACACTCTAAAACGCCGCGTGAATCTGCTCCAGATTTGCTTTCGCTAGCGCAGACTGGGCCTGTCGCAATAGTTTTTGGCAGAGAGGACAAAGGGCTTCTTAATGAAGAAATTGCACAATGCACACACTTACTAAGAATCCCTGTAAGTGAAGGCTACACATCTATAAATCTTTCGCAAGCTGTCCTTATTACGACATACGAGCTTTTTACTGCTTCTGGCACATATCTTCCGCCAAAGGAAAAAGCGCCGCCTGCTCCTCAAGCTCAAAAAGCCCAATTGATAAAGAATTGGTCTAAAATGCTTATCGAAACAGGTTTTATGAAGGAAGAGCAAACAGATCACTTTATGCAGGGCTTTCAACGAGTTTTCAGCAGAGGAGTATTTTCAAAAGACGACGCTGCTCTAATGTTAGGTGTTGCCAGGCAAGTTTCTTGGGCAATCAAAAACCAGAGGGAAATATGAAATATGATGTTTTAGTTATTGGCACTGGTGTTATAGGTTGTGCTATAACTCGTGAATTATCTCGCTACAATCTCAGTGTTGCAGCTTTAGATGCTGCTAGTGATGTTGCAGAAGGGGCGTCAAAGGCTAATAGCGCTATTGTTCATGCTGGCTTTGATGCTAAGCCTGGTTCTTTAAAGGCGAAGTTTAATGTTCTAGGTAATAGCATTTTTGAAGATGTTTGCCGCGAGCTTAAAGTCCCGTTTCGTCGTAACGGCTCTTTGGTGCTGGCGTTTGGGGAAGAAGATGAAGCAACTCTTGCCTCTTTGAAAACGCGCGCCGAAGAAAATGGTGTTCCTGTTGAAATTATCTCACAAGAGGAACTTCGTCGCCGTGAGAGCAATGTGTCAAAAGAAGCTACTGCTGCACTGTGGGCTCCTACTGGCGGAATATGCTGTCCATACGAATTAACATTTCGTTATGCCGAAAATGCAGCGGCAAATGGTGCAGAGTTTTTCTTTGATGCGAAGGTAGTTGAGCTTACTAAAGAAGACAATCTCTGGAAGATTTCTTGCGAAGATGGTAGAGTTTTCTTTGCTCGTGCCGTTGTAAATGCTGCTGGTATAAATTCTGATGAAATAAACAACAAGGTTTGTTCGACTAAATACTCTATTAAAGCTCGTCGTGGTGAATACTTGATGTTGGATCGTGATGAGGATGGCGTTTTTTCAGCTACGATGTTCCAGTGTCCATCTAAGATGGGCAAGGGGATTCTAGTTTCGCCTACTGTCGACGGCACAGTTATTGTTGGCCCCACAGCAGAAGATATTGAAGATAAAGAAGATAAAGCTACTACATTTGAAGGTTTAGAAAAAGTTAAATCTGGTGCAATGCAAACGTATCCAGGTTTGCCACTTAATAAAGTTATCGCTGAGTTTTCTGGCTTAAGAGCTCATGAAACAACAACAGGAGATTTTGTAATTGGCGAAGCTCCAGATGCAGAATTTTTCTTTAACGCTTTAGGTATTGAGTCTCCTGGATTAACTTCAGCGCCTGCCATAGGATTGCATTTAGCAGAGCTTGTTTCTAATCGCCTAGGTGTTTCTCGCAAAAACCCATCATTAATTTCAAAGGATGTCAGCTGGTGGCCAAAAACTCGCGAAATGAAACCAGAGGAATTGGCCGAATTAGTTGAAAAAGATCCTTCCTTTGGGCGAATAATTTGCCGTTGTGAAGGTGTAACAGAAGGTGAAATTAGAGCTGCTATTCGCGCCCGAGTTGGAGCACGCACGCTAGATGGTATTAAACGCCGTACGCGTAGCGGCATGGGGCGTTGCCAAGGGGGCTTTTGCACGCCTAGACTTATTGAAATACTTGGTGCTGAATTAGGCTTACCACCAGAGGCTTTTTTGCTTTCTCGCAAAACTGCACCTATTCAGTTAAAGAAGAATGAATCATCAAGAAAATCTGATGACGGTATAATAGATGTTTTAGTCGTTGGCGCTGGTCCCGCTGGTCTTGCAGCTGCTTGCGAGGCGAAAGATGCAGGGGCGAAAGAGGTTCTTGTTATTGAGCGCGATGACGCTCCTGGTGGCATTCTTCAGCAATGTATCCATAATGGGTTTGGTCTTCACCGCTTTAAAGAAGAATTAACTGGCCCAGAATACGCCCAGCGTTACGTAGATATGGCGATAGAACGAGACATCCCCATTATCTGCGGGACGATGGTTCTTGAAATTTCTCCAATCGCTGATGGCACTTGTCACGTAACAACTATGAGTCCTCGTGGGGGGCTGAAGATTCATCGCACGCGTTCAGTAGTTTTGGCGATGGGATGCCGCGAAAGGCCTCGCGGCGCTCTTATGACTCCTGGCACGAGACCTGCCGGTGTCTATACAGCTGGCACTGTGCAAAGGCTAGTAAACATGGATGGCATAATGCCAGGTAAAAAAGTCGTGATTTTAGGCTCTGGTGATATAGGCCTAATAATGGCGCGCCGTCTTACATTCTCGGGGGCTAAGGTTCTTGCATGTATTGAGATTATGAAGAAGTCTTCAGGTCTTATGCGTAACGTTGTTCAATGCTTGAACGATTACGACATTCCTTTACTTTTATCTCATACGGTTACAAATGTAGAAGGCGGTGACCATGTCACAGGCGTTACTGTTGCAAAAGTTGATGATTCATTAAAGCCAATTCCAGGCACTGAAATTCATTACGATTGCGACACACTAGTTCTTTCTTGCGGGCTTATTCCCGAAAATGAGCTTACGAAAAAAGCTGGTATTGAGATGGATCCAAAAACTCGCGGGCCAAAGGTTGATGAAAAAATGGCTACAAGTGTCCCAGGCATATTTGCCGGTGGCAATGTAGTTAGAGTTTATGATCTTGTTGACTGGGTAAGTAGAGACTCTGCTATTGCAGGTCGCTCTGCGGCAGAATATGCTCTAAAGAATGTGAGGTAAGTTCTATGAAGATGATCTGTATTAGTTGTCCGCGCGGATGCGAAATGGACGTCGTTCAAGAAGCTGGTGAAGTAGTTGTAAAAGGAAACGCTTGCCCCAGAGGTGAAGATTACGGCAGAAATGAGTTAATTAACCCTACGAGAATGGTTACGGGGTTAGTTAAAGTAGCTGGTATGCGTAAGCCATTACCAGTTAAGACTTCTCGCCCCGTTCCTAAGGGAGCGATAGATGCCGTTCTATTTTCAATGCATCAGATGACCGTACAGTTACCAGTTAAAATTGGTGATGTTATTATCCAAGGGGTAGCTGGTACTGGAGTTGATATCGTTGCAACAGCAAATATGTAAGGAGTATCATGTTTGATATCACTAAGAAAAAAGCTTTTGTTTGCGATTTAGACGGCACTCTTTTTATGGGGCCAGACCCAATTAAGCCTGCTGTTGATTTTGTTATTGATTCCATAAACAGTGGGCGTTTTTCGTTTTTCTATTTAACGAACAATACTTCAAAAACACCTGATGAATACATCAAGAAAATTGCTGGCGCTAATATTCCAGTTAAGCCTGAGCAAATTTTGACGCCCCTTATTACGCTTGAATCTTATATTCGCGAGAAGGGCTATAAGTCGGTTTATCTTTTGGCAAGCGAGAAAGTTAAATCATATCTCGAAAAACAACTTTCTGATGTTGGCATCAAATTTGAGTATAATCCAGAAGAAAACGAGTTGATTGCCCTTACGTATGACAAAGAGCTTACATACGAAAAACTCGCTAATGCTACGAGCCTTTGGAACATGCGCAATGTTCCACCTAGTCCAATGTGTCCAATTAGAACGGCAAATCAGAACAAAGTTGAGTTTGTAGCAACTCATCCTGATAATTGTTGCCCGAGCGAGCGCGGACCAATTCCAGATATCGGTGGGATGATGAAGTTTTTAGAAATTACTAATGGCATGAAGCCTAGCAATATTTTCGGCAAGCCTAGTCCATCGCTTTTAAAAACTGTTTTGGATAAATTTTCTCCAGAACAAATAGCAGTTGTTGGTGATCGTCTTTATACAGATAAAGCCATTGCTGACAATGCTCAAGTTGATTTTGTTTGTGTGCTTTCTGGCGAAACAACAAAGGAAGATCTCGCTTCTTATAAGGGGATTGCGCCTGCCGTTACAGTTGATACTTTTAATATGATAGACGACGTCAAGTAAGGGGCTAAAAAATGAAAAACGTATTCCGTTCAGCTCAAACTAAGTTTATCCTCTCTAGTGCCATCGTTTATGCGTTCTTTTATTTGACGCGCAAAAATCTTTCGATGGCACAACCTATAATGCTTGAGGAGGGTGTAATTTCAACTTACGCATTAGGAACGATGCTCTCTATTCACGGTATTGTCTATGGGTTAAGTCGTTTTGTTAATGGCTTTTGGGCAGATAGATTAAACGGCCGCATTTTCATGACGATAGGCATTGCGCTTTCTGCTCTAATGAATTTCTGTTTCGGTTGTACTTCTCTATCTATCCTCTTCACTGTCTTTTGGGTTTTAAACGGATGGACTCAAGGCATGGGATTTCCTCCGTGTGCAAAAATGTTGACACATTGGATTCATCCAAAGGAACTAGCCACTAAAATGTCTATATGGAATACGTCCCATAGTTTTGGTGCAGTTATGGCGCTAGGCCTTTGTTCGCTTATTCTCGGCCCTCTTGGTTTGGGCTGGAGATGGTGCCTTTGGGTGCCTGCGGCTCTAGCAGCTGGCGCAGCTGTTTTTTGCTTTTTATGTGTTAAAGATTCTCCTAAAGAAGCGGGCCTACCTGAGTTACAAATTGAAGGCGCAGTTTCTGAAGAAAGCGTTGAGAATATAACCACTAAACATCGTATGCGTCTAGTCTTCGGTAATAAAGTTATTTGGCTTATTGCTTTAGCTAATTTCTTTGTTTATATCGTTCGTTTTGGGTTCTTAGATTGGGGCCCGACATTCTTAAAGCAATACAAAGGCATTCCTGTTTCTAAAGGTGGCCTTATGATTATAGCTTTTGAACTAGCGGCAGTTATTGGAACGATATTCGCCGGTTGGGTAACAGATAAACTTTTTAAAGGTCGCGGCGTTAGAACTTGTGTTTTCTGTATGCTATTTACAGCATTATTCGCTTTTGGTTTCTGGTACCTTCCATCGGGTGCTCCTATTTGGCAGGCAACACTTCTTTTAATGGGTGCTGGCTTTTGTATTTATGGGCCACAGGCTCTTATTGGAATTGTTGCTGCTAATCAGGCGACAAAAGAAGCTGCCGCGATGGCTAATGGATTTACTGGTATCATGGGGTATTTATCAACGCTTGTTTCCGGTATTGGTGTAGCGTTTATTAAGACGCATTATGGTTGGGGAGCAACGCTTTGCTCTTTTGCAGGCTTTGCGATTATCGGCATGGTTCTTTTCCTCCTTGCGTGGTCTTCAAATGCACACGGCTATAATAAGAAGGATTAAGAATGTTTTCTGATATACCGTTTTGGCTTTCCTTAGTCTTCATAGTAGGCGGGCTTTTAGCGCTAGTATGGTCAAGCGATGTATTTATAGAAGGCTCAGCATCTGTCGCTAGGTCGTTAGGTATATCGCCACTTATTATCGGCATGGTAATAATTGGCTTTGGTACTAGTGCTCCAGAGCTTTGTGTCTCTGTAATGTCGGGGCTGTCGCATCATTCTGGTATTTCGCTAGGTAATGCCTACGGCAGTTGCATATTTAATATTGCCGTTATTTTAGGTGCGGCAGCATTGATTTTTCCAATGCGCACGAGACCAGCTTCGTCGCTTTTAGCTGGTCTTATTTTAACAGCATTCACTATTTTATCTTTCGTTCTATTGTCAGATGGAATGTGTTCTCGAATGGATGCTGGGCTTTTATTAGTTTTATTTGCAATTACAATGCCGTTTTATTGTTGGTATGATAATAAGACTAATGCTAATAATGATTCTTTAGAAAAAAATCTCGTTCCAGAGCGTATTCGACTCGATAAGCGTTACATTAAAATTACAAGGCTGAGATTTTATATATCAATTTTTAAACTTGTAATAGGACTTGTTGTTTTAATTGGCTCGTCTCACATTTTGGTAGTCGGGGCAGTTGATTTAGCGAAATTTTTAGGCGTTAGTGATTTATTAATTGGCTTAACCATCGTCTCTATTGGTACGTCATTACCAGAATTGGCTAGTGCTGTACAATCTGCCAGAAAAGGTGAGCATGATTTTGTTATGGGGAACATCATTGGCTCAAATATTTTTAATATGTTAGCAGTTGTAGGTTTAGCAGTTTTTATAACACCAACTGCAGATTATTCGAAGAATATCCTTACTAGAGATTTGCCAATATTAGCATTTCTTTCAATCTCAATTCTCTTGTTTGGCTTAAATTGGCGCAAGATACGTGAAAATGGCATTATCTCGCGTGCCAATGGCGTCGTCTGGATTTTAATTTACGTAGCGTATTTAATTTTGATGTTTTTTGAGGAGGTTCATTAATGAATAAGGTCATTGCAGTAGATGGACCATCGGGCTCTGGTAAGTCTTCTGTCTCAAAAGCCGTCGGTAAAAAATTGGGCTTTTTGCATGTAGATTCTGGCGCTCTATATCGCATTATGACATATCTTGCAATAAAGGAGGGTGTTGACACAACCTCTCCTGAAGCAGTTCAAACTGTCGCAGAAAAGTGTGATATTGAATTAAAGGTTGAAGATGGGGCAATTAAGTATTATATTCAAGGGAGAACTCTTGGAGACGAATTGCGTACGCCAGAAATAAATGCGAATGCTAGCTATGTTGCTCGCGTGAAAGAGGTGCGTGATAAAATCACCGAACTATTAAGATCCATGACGAAGTTTGGTGATATAATTGTCGAAGGACGCGACATAACAACTGTTGTTTTCCCAGACACTCCTGCTAGATTCTTTTTAACTGCCTCCGCCGAAGCAAGAGCTGCTAGGAGACAAAAGGAAGAAGTTGAAAAAGGTATCGCTGCACAAAGTGCCGAGGAAGTAAAGAATTCCTTATTAATGAGAGATAAAATTGATTCTTCTCGTAAATTTGCACCTCTCCGCAAGGCAGATGGCGTCATAGAAATAGATTCTTCAAATATGACATTAGAAGAGTCTATAGAGGCAATGTTATCCTCGTTACCTAGTGATTATGTAGCATAAGATTTTTATTAAATATGATATAATACTTTCTATGAAAAAGAAACTTAAATTCATCGAACAAGAAAAATATACGTCTGAATATATGAACTATCTTGGCTATGCCAAGACAGAAAGACGTAGCTACTCCAAAAGTATAGAGCTTCTCGAAAAGAAGGGCTTTAAAGAAATTTCAACATTTAAGAGTTTAAAGCCTGGCGATAAGGTTTGGCGTGGATATGAAGATAGAACCTTAATGGCAGCTGTGATTGGCTCAAAGTCTGTTACCAATGCTGGTATTAAGGTTGTTGGTGGTCATACCGACGCGCCTCGCTTAGATTTAAAACCAATTCCGCTTTTCTCTAAAGGTGGCTACATTTATCTTGATACGCACATTTATGGCGGCATTAAGAAGTATCAGTGGCTTGTTATGCCTTTGGCTCTTTATGGAACAGTCGTAAAGAAAAATGGCAAGAAGGTTGATATCGCTATTGGTGATGAGCCAGGTGATCCTATCTTCATGATAAGCGATATTTTACCTCATCTTGGTAAAGACCAAGCACTAAAAAAACGCGACGAATTCTTCCCCGCAGAAGATTTAGATGTTATTTGTTGGACAACTCCAAGCAAAGATGATAAGGATAAGAGTGATAAGAAGGGGCTTGTTGAGTACCTTAAAAAGACTTATTCTATCACAGAAGAAGATTTAATGTCTGCAGAGTTAGAGATAGTTCCAGCAGGTATGCCTAGAGAGGTTGGCTTTGACCGCTCTCTCATTGCAGGTTACGGTCACGACGATCGTGTTTGCTCGTTTGCAGGACTTATGGCTCTACTTGATGTCGCTACTAATGGTGTACCAGAAATTACCGCGTCAATTCTCATGTGTGACAAGGAAGAGGTGGGCTCAATGGGTTCAACTGGTATGCAGAGCTCGTTCTTTGAAAATACAGTTGCAGAAATCATCGAACGGCAAGAGAAGAATCCCAGAGACATAATGGTTAGGAGGGCGCTCGAAAAATCCACGATGCTTTCTGCCGATGTTACCGCAATTTCAGATCCGCACTTCCCTGATGTTGACTCAACAGGCAATAGCTCTAAATTCCATAAGGGACCTTGTGCTTCAAAATACACAGGAGGCACATCTAAGGGCGGCGCAAGCGATTGCTCGCCTGAGTTTGTTGCAGAAATCCGTCGTATTCTTGATGAAAATGGCGTTACATGGCAGATGGCAGAACTTGGAAAAATGGAGAAGGGTGGCGGCGGAACGATTTCTCAATTTATGGCTCGTTTTGGCATGAAGGTTCTTGATATGGGCACAGGGCTTTGGAATATGCACGCGCCATGGGAGCTTGCCTCTAAATTTGACTGCTGGCAAACATATTGTGCATATAGTGCATATTTAAGAGACGGCGGTGCCTCATGCAATTAGTCACTTCTGCAATTAAAAACTCGATGGCTTCATCGAGTTGGATTCGGAAAATGTTCGAGAAGGGGCTCGAACTAAAGCGTGAATTTGGCGAAGAAAACGTTTGCGACTTTTCTCTCGGCAATCCAGATGTTCCGCCACCAGCAGAAACTTATGAAGCTTTGCTTGAGATTGCAAATACTGTTGTTAAGCCATTAGGACTAGGATATTGTCCAAATGCTGGAATACCTGCAACTAGACAAGCGTTAGCCAATCATCTTTCTAAGGAGCAAGAAACTGCTCTTAATAAAGATGATGTAGTTGTTTGTGTTGGTGCTGCAGGAGCGCTCGTAAGCTTTTTTAGGGCTGTTATTGAACCAGGTGACGAGGTTATTACACCTGCGCCTTATTTCGTTGAATATGGCGCATATGTAGGTCATTTTGGCGGCGTCCTCAAAGCTGTAAAATCATTAACTCCCAGTTTTAAGCCGGATATTGATGGAATTAAATCAGCTATAACTCCTAAGACAAGAGCGATAATTCTAAACTCTCCAAATAACCCGACTGGTGCAGTCTATGACGAGCAAACACTTCGCGAAATTGCAAGCATTGTTGATGAAGTAAACATAACTCGTGATAGACCATTATTCTTACTTTTTGATGAGCCTTACAGGGCTTTTGCTTATGATGGTGTTAAAATTCCACCGGCGCTTCCTTTAACGAAATTTGCGTGTGTTTTTGGCAGCTTCTCAAAAACACTTTCGTTAGCAGGAGAACGAATTGGCTATTTTGTTGCTAACCCACAGATGCCTGATGTTAAATCTTTAACGCAAGCAGTAACACTTACCAATCGTACATTAGGTTTTGTTAATGCACCAGTAATAGGGCAGAAGCTAGTTGAAAAATTAGTTGATTCTACTGTAGATTTAGAGATTTACGATAGAAGGCGTAAATTAATGGCAAAGGTCCTTACTGAAGCTGGTATTGAATTTGAAATGCCAAAAGGAGCTTTTTATTTCTTCGCAAAAAGTCCAGTTGAGGATGATGCCGAGTTTGTCGATGCACTTTTAAAGGAAAACATTCTTGTTGTTCCTGGTAAAGGCTTTGGCTTTGAAGGCTATATTCGTCTTTCTTGTTCGGTAGATGAAAAGATTATCGAAAGAAGTGCTCCAGGCTTTAAAAGGGCGGTAGAAAGGATTCGTTCATGACGATGTTCTCGTTTGTTTTAGCGGCGGCGTTGACGATAAATCCAAAGGAAAAATCTGTCACGATTGGCGTAGTTTCCTGTGATCCAGGCGTAGATCAAGAAATAGAATTCTTGATTGTTGGACCCGATTCTGAACATGCTTATGAGTCGCTATTTACGACAGAGGCGCCAATTCTAGATATCGCTAAAGCCTTCGAGAAGGTGGGCCTGCCCAAAGGCAAACCTGTTGAGTTTTGCAGTTATTTCCCGACGGGTCATCGACTTGAAATGAAGCCTTCAATCTCAGATTTTATTACCGATTCTCAACCTCAAGAAGAATCATTAAAATCTATTGTTTATACTGGCGGAACTCGTCATCATGACGATACGCCAGTTGCATCTACCAATATGCCGTTAGCTCTCTTTGCGCTTTATAATTTGCCCCAGTCACTTATCCAACTCGATGACACGTTGCCACAGTCGCCAACATATGGTCGTTTTAAGGCTAAAAAGAAAATAAAGAAGGGCGAGCGTTTAGAGATTACTTTTAAGTTAGTGCCAAATTCATGCGATAAATATATTGACGCTAAGTTTGATGATTTAAAAAGTGCTAAGAATGTTTTGGCTTCGCTTAAAGCAGAAGCTCAAAACGCTCCAATTTCTGTTAAGCCTATTTTTTCAGAAAATCTTACTGTTGAAGAGGCTACTGCCATAGCGCAGGCGTTAAGAGCTATTCAGTCGCCAAGAGTTAAAATTAATGGTTTAGAAGATAGGCAACTATTTTATTCGTCCTTTTTGCCACTTGAGGCTTGGAAAGATCCTAAACTAAGACTAGTGCAACCAGTAGAAATTTTTCTAGGTCAAACACCTGAGAATGATAAATTAAGAATCGTTAATGTAGATTGGTCTGATCCAAATTCAAACGAACCAAAATATGAAGAGAAATTTTACAAAGGCGGACAGTTTGATAAAATTGGCAAACAAGATACATGCTTAGTTTATGCTAAAAAAGATACGCCACTAAAAAGAATATATGAACTTAAAAGGCGCTATCCCAAAACAATGGTTAATTGGTACGTGTACCCGTAGTTTACATAATGCATATTATGCGCATAAGGAGAAATAGGCCATGACACAAGATGAATCTTCAAATTCTACGGCCGTCCGTATATACGGCGATTCAGATGCTTCTGAGGATTTTCCAGTCTTAAAAGCTTTTCAACAGTATATTGACGCAGAGCAAGCTAAAGCTCGGCGCAGAATCGTTTGGTTAAGCGTTGTTTTTGGTTTTGTAACTATTTCTTTAGTTGCGCTGTTCTTATTTATTATTTCGATTCTTTCTTCGAAATATGAAAATCGTTTGATTAAATTCTCTCAACGCAATCAAGAACTTAACGATAAACTAGTTGAGTTTGCGATGAAAGAGCGCGAAAAGCCTGTTGTAGATAATTCTGCAAATCAAGCTACCATGAACATCATGAAAGATGCCATGACTCAGCAGCGCACACAGATAAACGATTTGCAAAATCTTCTTACAGCCGAGCAAAAGCGCTCTAGTGAGCTTATTGTAGCTCACGCGCAAAGTCAGGCGCAGTTGAACGCTGAGAAGGTCAGATATGAGCGCGAAAAGCAAGAAAGCGAAGACAAAATCAAGCGTGCTACAGCCCTTCTGGTGGCAGAAAAAGAAAAAATAAAACAAGAGCGTGAAAAATTAAAAAAACAAGAAATTGAGCTTCACAAGCAACGTTTATATCCTGAATACTATAAGAAAAAACAATCGCAGGAACAATCTCCTGAACAAGACGAGTCTAAAGAAGTAGAAAATATCGCCCCAAAGAAATTACTACCTAAGGCTTCTCAACTAAACCAATCTCCTGCGCCCAAAAAATTAAATGATGGAGCTGTACGTTATTTTGATACGTATGAAGAAGATTCTCCTGCTAAAAAGCCCTCTTCTCCTACGCCCCCTCCTTCAATAAATAATGGCGCAATTAGATATTTTCAAACTGAAACTTCAAGTTCTCAGCAAAAGAGTAACGATAAAGACGTTCAAGATTTACTTTGGGTAATACCAGAGTAATAATTATACTGTAAACTCGTCAAGCGCTCTAGAAAGCTTTAAAACTGGCCAGAGACGATTCCACCGCGGGATATGCCTCCAGTAACTTAAAAGCTCTTTAAGCTTGCCTAGGACGGCATTGGAGCTAAATCTCTCCTTAAGAAGGGTTTCTTTGTAATGCATTAACAATATATTAGCGTCATTTCGTTCACCCAAATGCCGCACAAATGCCCTCCCAATCATAACTGGTGTTTTAAAGGAATGAGTCATTTGTATATCGCCATTAGCAACGATTGGAATTTTAGATAATTTAATTATCTCGTTAAGGCGCTCAATATCACATGAACCTTCGTACATTTGCTTGGCAGTTCTAGAATGCACAGTGATAAAGCGCAATGGATAACGATTAAAGACGTCTATGAATTTAAAAAGCTCGTCTGGAGAATTTATACCTAATCTAGTTTTTATAGAAAAGCACCCTTCTCCCATAATTGAACACCCACCTTCTATCATGGACTCTAATAAAGAAGGATTTGCTAAAAGCCCAGCTCCCCTACATTTATTTCTAACCACTGGATAAGGACATCCAACATTTAAATCTGCTGTTTTATAGCCGGCATCTAAGATTCGTTTGAGAGATTCCTTTAATGCATAAGGATCTTTACCGATAAATTGTGGTGTTAGAAAGATGCTTTCGCCCCCTTCTAATTCTCTATCACGTAAAACATCGTAACTAGATGATGCAGGTATAAACGGCGTAACAGCCTCGTCAAATCCTGCTTCTGTAAGTTGTTGAGCAAACGCTAATCTAAACGAGCGTGTGGTTACACCTCTTAATGGAGCTAGTATTTGACGAGAGTTGTTCACTTGCGGCGTTGTGCAGCCTCGTGATATTCAGAATAAGTTCCTTCAAACCAAACTGTGCGGCCTGAACTTTCGAATGCAAGGATGTGTGTTGCAATTCTATCAAGAAACCATCTGTCATGAGAGACTACCATTACGCAACCACCAAATTCTTGAAGACCTTCTTCTAAGGAGCGAAGAGTCGCCACATCAAGGTCATTGGTAGGTTCGTCTAAAAGTAAAAGATTACCACCGCTAGCAAGAAGCTTAGCTAGGTGAACTCTGTTGCGTTCACCACCAGAAAGAACACCAACCTTCTTCTGCTGCTCAGGGCCTCTAAAGTTAAATCTAGAGCAATACGCACGGCCATTCATCATCGTGGTGCCTGCAAGCTTAACAAATTCACCACCGCCTGTAATTGCTTCATAAACAGTTTCATCGGCTTTAAGTTCGCTACGAGTTTGATCGACATACGCTAATTTAACTGTTTCACCAACGCGTAATTCTCCCGCTGTTGGCTTAAGCTGCCCAGTAATTAATTTAAAGAGCGTTGTCTTACCTGCGCCATTTGCACCAATTACACCAACGATGCCTCCTCGTGGAAGATTAAAGTTTAGATCATCATAGAGGATCCTGTCGTCAAATGCCATTTTAACGTGTTCAGCTTTAACGACTAAATCACCAAGCCTTGGCCCTGGTGGGATGCGTATAACTAAATCATCTTCCTTTGTGGAAACATCACGCTTTTGAAGTTCTTCATAACGTTCGACACGAGCCTTAGATTTTGCATGGCGCCCTGAAGGATTTGTCTGAATCCACTTAAGTTCATTCTCAAGAAGTTTCTGACGCGATTTTTCAACCTTTGCCTCGCGTTCTAGCATCGACTGCTTTTGTTCTAGCCACTTCTCATAGTTGCCCTTATATGGGTAGCAAATGCCGTGGTCAATTTCTAGAATCCATTCAGTAACCTCTGATAAGAAGTATCTATCGTGTGTAACGACGATTAATGTGCCTTTAAACTCTTTTAAGTATGCTTCAAGACGAAATGTAGTGTCTGCGTCTAAATGGTTTGTAGGTTCGTCTAAAAGCAAAACATCAGGATTAGAAAGCAGTAATCTTGCAATTGCAACGCGCCTGCGTTCACCGCCAGAAAGAACCTTAATTGGGCGATCGCCAGGAGGACAACATAAGTCAGCCATACGACGCTCTACGAGATTTTCTAGATTCCAATAATCATTCCTATCAATAATCTCTTGAAGACGTTCCATCTCAGCTGCAGCTTTTGGATCGTCTAGCTCACAGCAAAGATCTTCATAGCGCTCTACCATTTTCTGCGCTTCTTCAACACCTTCCATGACAGTTTCAAGAACTGTCTTTGAATCATCTAAAACAGGTTCCTGAGGAAGATAGCCAACTTTAGTGCCTTTAGCTACTTGCACAGTACCCATTAAATCTGTATCTATGCCAGCGAGAATTTTTAGAAGCGATGATTTACCAGCACCATTAGCACCTATAACGCCGATATGAGCGCCATAGAAAAAAGAAAGATTAACGTCTTTAAGAATCGTTTTTGTGCCCTGCTGTTTCGTAACGTCTATTAGGCTAAATTGATATTCACCGGCCATAGTTATGTAAGTTTAAGATTTTTTAGAAAAGAGACGCGAGCACGGTAAAGCGCTCGCGCCCTAGAGCATCCAATGATGCTACGCCTTTAATTAAGCGAGAACAGCATCCTTGGCGGCCTTTGCCACGCGGAACTTGACAACCTTCTTAGCGGCGATTTTAATCTTTTCGCCAGTAGCGGGGTTGTGGCCCCAGCGAGCCTTGCGGCTCACCTTGATGAGTTTGCCGAGACCGGGGATAACGATGCCCTTAGCGGACTTCGCACCGGCATAGGCGATCTTGAGGAGTTCGTCATATGCAGTAACTGCCTGCTTCTTTGTGATGCCGGCAGCTGCGGCGATTGCGGTCATGATTTCACTCTTCGTTTGAATCTTAGCCATTTTGTTTGCTCCTATTGGATAATCGAGGACTATCCTCGACTTATTTATTACGTATTTTATCTAATTTACACAACTCATGCAAGCAAAATCGTAAAAAAAGCCTTATTTTATTACCCTATTTAAATCGGACCTCTGAGCTTTTTACTCCATCGGCATATGCCTTAAGAACGACATCGCCTTTGCCTTCACGCCTTACAGCTAATCCCATTCGGCCAAAACGAAGCGGATGAGAAGTTACATCCTTAAATGAATCATGTCCGCGAGGATTGCCGTTGCCGACAGAAATAATTTTGCCATTCGAAGAAATTTCAAATCGCACACGTCTTTCATCACGCGCAATTAAATTACCATTAGCATCTTGAAGCGTAACTTCAACAAAAACAATATCTTCACCCTCTGGCAATGTCTTAGACTCTGGTTTTAAAACAAGCTTTTCAGGCTTTGATGCTGTCTCAATTTTGGACACGCCTGCCACAGAACCATCTTTGTTGTAAGCGACGACTTTCAACTCGCCTTGCTCATATACAACATCGTCCCAAATAAGACGATAACGATTAAGACCATCGTAAGAACGTTTTGCAACAATTGCCTTTGGATCTTTTTTCCTTCTTCCTAATGATTTACCGTTAAGGAAAAGCTCTGCCTCATCTACACTTGTATAGACATATACAGGCACAATCTTACCTTTGCGCTCAGGGAATGTCCAATGAGACGGCACAATATGCAAAGTAAACTCATTTTTGTTCCATTGAGATTTATAAAGATACGTCCTGTCTTTTGGAAAACACAATATATCATAAATACCATAATAAGTACTGCGAGCGCATTTTTCAAGAGGTATCACAACATCAGATCTACCTATTAGGTTCGTGCCTGAATAAGGCGTAGGCTCTCCTATATAATCAATGCCCACCCATACAAACTGACCGCAAATATAAGGATCATTTTCAACTGCTTCAAACTCTCTATCAGGAATATCGCTCCAAGCATTGCAATTCCTATCGTAAGAGTCTACACTCATATCTTCTATTGCAAAATCCACTTTGTTTGTCGGCAAATTCTTCGCATAATATCCAAACTCAGACATTGTAGCGGAAGTTTCAGAATATATCATTGCCTTATCTGGATGAGTATTCTTCATCCATCTGTATGAGCGGCAATAGTTCCAACCAACAATATCAAGCGGGTCGTAATCGCCCCTTGGTACTGCTTCTGGAAAACAACTCGCCATGCCGACAGGTCTAGTCTTATCGAGACTTCTTACAACATTACGAAACATCTGAGAGCGTTCTGCGCTAGTTCCTATCGCAGCAGTCGCTACCCAATGCTCTTGTCCTGGAGGAACATCCTCGTTTGGACTGATCTCATTACCAATCGACCAAATAATTACTGAAGGATGGTTTCTATCGCGACGAATAAATTCTTTAAGCTTTTCTGGAACATATGTCTCAATTGGTTCGTCGCCAATACCAGCAGTCGTGTTCCATTTATCAAAACACTCATCCCAGACTAAAAGCCCTAATTCATCGCAAAGTTCGAGCGTTTCTGGCGAATGCGGATTATGTGCCAAGCGCACTGCGTTAGCACCTAAATCTCGAATCGCCTGAAGTTGGCGTTTATTAGTCGAACGATTGTAGGCGACACCAAGAATACCTAAATCGGAATGAAGATTAACTCCTTTTATCTCAACTCTCCTCCCATTAAGGAAAAAACCTTTATGAGGATCAAACTTAAAATCTCTAAAGCCAACCTTTAATGAAATTTCATCCTTGTCAGAAAATGTTACAATAAGTTTATAGAGTTTTGCACTCTGCCCATCAACATCCCAAAGTTCTGTAGAACGGGTATTTAGATTCAATTCAAAACATGCTTTGTCGTATGGGCTTATTTCGACTTTCACTGCACCTTTTGCAACTAAATTTCCAGATGGAGAATAAAGAGAGGCTTTTACCGTCCCTTCTGCATCTTTATGACGCCTACTAGTAACAGCACCCTTGATGTTAAGAACTGACTTTTGCGTACTGACAACGGGAGTTGTTACATATAAATCTCTCTCGTCTAAATACAAATCATCAGTTTCTACCATCCTTACACGCCTATACATTCCACCGCCTGGATACCAACGAGAAGTTAATTTTGTTGTATCGGCTTTTACTTTAATCTCATTTAAACCAGGTTTAAGATAAGGCGTAATATCTGCCTTCACACCGAGATAACCATACTGTTGACGCGCACATGACGAACCATTTACATATATCGTTGAATCGCACATGATACCATCAAAATCAAGAAAAACACGCCTATTGAGAGGTTTTTCTTTAAGCGTAATCATCTTACGGTACCAGGCAATTCGCTTATATGGAAGTTTACCTGTATGAGGGTCTCCTATTGGATTAAAAGGCCCTTCAATCGCCCAATCATGAGGGATTTCAACACCTACAAAGGTTTTACCATCACTTGAGAATTCCCACCCCTGATTGAAATTAGTCACAACCCTTTCGGCAAAGACTGCTGCAGACATGCCTGCAACAACAAGCATAGTTGATATTTTGATTTTCATATTTTCTTTTGTATTAAATATTAATACTGCGGATTTGCGCAATGCTTGTCAAATTCTGCACGAAGAGCTGGCATAAGCGAATCGTTCTTAACCATACGAACAGCATTAACGAGATTAGTTATATGAATATCCATAAAGAATTCACCCATCTCTTTTGTTGCCTTCGATGGATCGCCGTAAGATTGAGTATCACATTCAGCATACCAATCGATTGGTGTAAAAAGGCGTGCCTTTGACATATCTCTCTGGCGATATTTTGGCATTGATTCCTCAACATTAATCTTATCCATATGCACTAACTCTGGGAATGCATAGAGCATAAGTGATGTTTCATAAATGCAAGCGTGGCCATAGGTTGGAACTTCTCCAAAGCGCCTTCTCCACTCTGCATAGTTCTTGTTCGAAAACTTATCTTCATGATAATAAACATTGTATGTTCTTGGCTTTTCTAGGCGTGAACGGACAAATGACTGTAAAAACCCACTATTACCACCATGGCAGTTAACAATTACAACGTTAGTGCAGCCGTTTCTAGCAAACTCATTGCATAAATCATCAAGAACTGCCGTCAATGTGTTATGAGAAATAGCTACTGTGCCGAGCCAGTGTTTAGATTCCCATACTGCGCCAAGATTACCAATATTGTAAACTAAAACTGGTTCAATTTCTGAGGCCTTCTCACAGAGATACATACCTACTAAAGAATCTGTTCCCAGAGGAAGATGGCGACCATGCTTTTCAACGCAACCAAATGGCAATAGAACAGTTCCCTTTGCTAGATCTCTGGCCTCTTTAAACTCATTCAATGAAAGCTTATCCCAAACTAACGCCTTGGGTAAAGCCATTGCATTAAAAGCGACCATTGTTAACGCCACGATACTTGCTACTTTGATGTTCATAATTTTATCCTTATTTTATTTAAATAATACACGACAATAAATACCGCTAGGGCATTGAAACGACGAGCCCTCTAAAAGCATTTCTCCTGACTCCAAGGAAGCCGTCGGAAAAATTTGCGAAAGAATGTTCTCTGCTACTATTGGAGAGAGACCAGGTGTGTGAGAAGAAAAAAGAACAAATAACGGTTTTTCAGACAGAAGTTCCTTAACTAATGACAAGGTCTCAGAGAGATCCTTCTCAATTTTGTACATTTCACCAGACGCACCGCGCCCAAACGTAGGAGGATCTAGAACGATAGCGTCGTATTTTCGACCGCGACGTATTTCGCGGCGCATAAACTTATGAGCATCATCAACTATCCAGCGAATATTATCTAATTTGTTTTCCGCGGCATTCCTGCGCGCCCACTCAACCATTCCTTTAGAAGCATCTAGATGACACGCTTGTGCTCCAGCTAATGCCGCTGCCATCGTACTGCCGCCAGAATAAGCAAAAAGATTTAGTAGATTTATCTTGCGCGGGGTGTTTTTTATCGTCTCATTTATCCATTTCCATTGCAAACGCTGCTCAGGAAATATACCTAAGTGACCAAAATCTGTACCACCTAAAATAAATTTAATGCCAGAAGTTTTAATAACCCATTCTTTTGGCAAATTACTACGCCCATGCCAACGATTACCATCAAGTCTATCGAATGACGCATCCGCATTTTCCCAGCGACGAGCTGGCAGATTCTTGCGCCACAACGCCTGAGAGCAGGGTCTAGAAAGAATAAACTTACCAAACCTTTCTAATTTGAACCCTTCTCCAGAGTCTATAAGTTCATAATCGTCAATCATTTTATTGAACCTTTCGATGAAGCGCCGAAACGCACTCTCTCTGGAACTTTCGGTAGAAAAGAATTTTTTGCTCTCTGCCTAGAAAGTTCTTCTTCTCTGTCACTATCTAACCACCAACTCGTAAGAGCGCCTTCCTCACGTGAAAAACGAGGTAGTACATACTTTGGCGTACCAAACTTATTCCAATAAAGAATTCTACTTTCTCTGCACTGCCAAAGCAAAACATAAGGCACCTCTGATGCGACTATAGCATCTATGCGTCTATATGTATCATTGCGTTCAAGTCTTGATTTCATTGAACGCTCTTCGTTTATTAATTTGTCTACCTCTTTGTTTTTAAAACCTGTAATATTATTAGACCCTTTTCTATCTGCCTCAGTTGAAAGCCATTGTATCGCTGGATATTTAACAAGCCCCGCTCCCCAAGCGGCAATAGTCATATCGAAATTGAAATCATCCATATCACGCATCCAACTAGCAAAGTCTTTGCGTTCAATTTTCATAGTTATACCAGCTTGGCGAAGGGCTTCTGAAAAAAGCGAAAGATACCTATCTTCATCTGCTCCTCTTGAAAGATATACAAATTCAAGTTTTTTATCACCCTTTATTCTTAATCCTGATTTACTGTCAAGCTTCCATCCTGCTTTATCAAGATACTCTGATGCCTTCTTTGGATTAAACTCAAAAAACTCATTTTTACAAGGTATCTCGTCAGAATATAAATCTGTGTAGTAAGACTTTAAAAGGAAATATTCTCCATGCATTAGCGTCTTATTCATTCTTTCACGATCGACTAGATGAGCGATAGCTTTTCTAACATTTATATCATCAAATGGTGGCCTTCGCATATTCATCGCAAAACCCTGAAACCCTACCGGCGCTTCATTTTGCACTCTACGCTTGAGAATATAATTGCGACAAAATTCTTCGGAGAAGGTTTGTTGCGCCATTCTACTGGCAGAATACACTGGAAAATAGTCAATTTTGCCGCGCTTAAAAGCCGTAAACGCATTTTCGCGAGTCGCAAAATATTTAAATTTTATCCTATCAAAATTATATTTATCTTTTAGTTTTTCGTCAGTAGCTTTCCACCAATTTTTATTTCGCTTTAAAGTAGTTTCTATTTCATCAATTGAAGACTCATACGAATATGGCCCGCCCGACACTTCACCAATCATATCGATGCGATTAAAATTTTGAGACTGAAAGCGATGACGCGGCAAAATCCAAAAAGAAGAGCAATTTAAAATATCACGCCAATCTTCTGGCGAGTCGCCTTTTTTAACAAAAGTTACTGTGTAATCATTTTCTACAATGGGGCTATCAAAAAAAGCAAGCATCGCCTTCCATGGGCCAGTGTCATTGGCAGGCGACATAATTGTATCAAATGTCCACTTTACATCGTGTGCAGTTACCTTTTGCCCATCACTCCAATAAGCCTTATCGTCGATTACAAAAGTATATCTACGTAAGTCTTGTGAGACGCTCCAGCTTTTTGCTAACGCACCTTCTAATTCGCCAGACTCCTCATCATACCCTAAAAGCGTCATGTAAACAAGCCCAAACGCTTCGCTAGTGTAGTGAGAATTATCTACATAAGCATTGGCGCTTTTCGGTGCGGTACCACCGAACATCGTTATTTGACCGCCCTTCAGGACGGTCGCTGCGATGATTAGCGCCAAAAAGTTCATAACGCCTTCTTAAATCGTTCAATTGACTCAAGGACATTTTCGCGAGAATTAAAGGCACTAATGCGAATAAAACCTTCGCCAGCAGCACCAAAGCCCGCACCTGGAGTTGTCACAACATTCGCTGATTTAAGTATCTTATCGAAAAACTCCCATGAGGAACATTTTACATCAACCCAAACATATGGGGAATCAACACCACCAACGCATGTATAGCCCAATGAAGTCATAGCCTGGCGTATTAACCTAGCGTTTTCTAGATAAAAATCGATTGTCGATCGAATTTGAGCGCGTCCCTCAGGCGAATAAATCGCCTCTGCACCACGCTGGGTTAGGTAACTGGCGCCATTAAATTTAGTTGTTTGACGGCGAGTCCACATTGGCTTAAGTTGCGTTTTTACTCCATTAGCATCTAACGCTTCAACTTCTGTTTGAACAACAGTGTATCCGCATCTAACACCAGTAAAGCCAGCTGTTTTAGAAAAGCTTCTAAATTCTATTGCACACTTGCGAGCACCTTCTATTTCGTAAATCGAATGAGGAATTTCGGGCGTGCGAATAAATGCTTCATATGCCGCATCAAACAAAATAAGCGATGAATTCTCGTTTGCCCAATCCACCCATGCTTTGAGTTGTTGCTTGGTTGCGACAGCACCAGTTGGATTATTTGGATAGCAAAGATAAACCACATCTGGCTTTTCATTGGCAATATCATCTGGCGTTGGAACAAAACCATTTTCCTTTGTACAAAGCATATAAACAATATTATCACGACCAGCCATAATATTAGTATCAACATATACTGGATAAACCGGATCGGAAACTGCTATGCGAGTATCAGCGGAAAAGAGTTCTTGAATATTGCCGCAGTCACATTTAGCGCCATCGGAAACGAAAATCTCATCTGCCGAAATTTGAATATTATTTTCCGCAAAATCAACCGCCGCGATTTTATCGCGGAGAAATTGATAGCCCTGCTCTGGGCCATAACCATGAAATGACTCGCGATGGGCTTCGTCTTCAACTGCGCGATGCATTGCTTCAACGACTGCGGGACACAACGGCTCAGTAACATCGCCAATACCAAGGCGAATAATTTGAGCCTCTGGATTTTTTTCTTTATGTTGAGCAACGCGATGAGCAATTTCAGCAAACAAATATGTGGGCTTAATCTTAGAATAATTTGAATTGATCTTGAGCATTATTTTCTCCTAACAAGATAGATTATTCATATTGCCTAGAAGGTAAATATCCTTCTATAGAAGCTAACGAAACAAGTAGCGTCGATAGAATAGCAGGTGACCTTAGCGGGCAGTCACCTGTAGCATGTACCATAATTGCGATTACACCAAGTAGAATAAAAAGAGCCGCCGCAGGTAACGCAAAGATATGAACTGGCGCAGGTATCTTTAGCCTTTCCTTTGAAAAGCGAATACTTATTATAAGCTGCTTCCATTGAACAAAAATAGGAGCAACAACTAATATCAAAATCGATAGCAAGCATAGCGCACCAACCGCACCATGCTCTACCATAAACTGAAGATAGTCATTATGAACATTTGCCGCGCCCGAAGATAAGGTAGAAGCGATTTCTTTCTTAGTCATATTCGGCATACGGAAATGCCAATATCCCCAACCGCCAACGCCAAATACGGGATATTGCTTCCAAATTCTCATTGCTACATCTGCATGGCACTCTTTTTTGCCAGTCATCCTGTCAAGAACTTCTCGCGCATCAACTGTATCGATCTCACGCCGGACATCATTTGGCATAACTGAAAAACTAATAACGACAACTAAGGCTAATACGGAAGCTGCTATTACACCGAGTTTAAAGCGCTTTGCACGTGGTAATTTAACTAACATAGACGCGACACTATGTACTAAAAAGAGAAGCGCTAGTAATGTAACAAGAATAATTGTCGCGCGTGATAGAGAATTAATCGCGGCAAAATAAGAAATAATAGTAGGAATACCTAGATAATGTTTTTTCCAGAAAAAATTGCGCGTTTGGGATAAATTAGAATGTTCCTCTTTCTTAGCAAGATTATTTACATCGTCTATATTCCTGCGCCATGTAGCAAACCCAAGAGCAAAAATAGCCGTAAAAAAAGCTCCTGCCATATTTGAATAGCCAAAAGTTGAAAAGAAATGAATCCTCTGACCTTCTATCTCTCCCCAAAATGGCGCATCGGCGCCCGTAATCTCTTGGATAGCCCCAAATAACGCTAAAGCAAAGCCATTCCAGACTAAGGTCTTTATTAGAAGACGTTTACCAGCGCGCAAACAAGAATGCTTTACTGCTAAAACCGCTAATAGCGAAGGCACAAACCAAAGCATTACGCCAAAATGATGTATACGATTTACGCAAAATGGCAAAAATGGCAACATGGGCTTACTGTCTTCTCCAGCAGCAATCCGCGGAAAATCACATACCTGGCAAAGACCAGTGTTAATTGTAGGTATAGTAAGAAGAACAATAAACGCGACGATAACCCATGTTAACGCATCAGACTTTAATGATTTCCAGACTCTTGCTCGCGCTGCTTGAAGTGTTTCTTTTTCATAACGCTGAGGAAAAAAGAACATGCCTTCTAATAAAATAAGTGTAAGCCATGGTATTACAGGAATCAAATAAGGCCCCATCGTACCACCAAAAACCCAAGAATACACTCCGAGAAGAAGTGCAATTTTAAAGACAACAATATTATTATAAAACGACTTCATTTCTGCGGCTCCTGAGAAATCCCAGCCTTATCTTCTTGGACGGCATTCTCTAAAGATTCTGATTTTTGCTCTTGAGTAGTTTTATATGTATGAATGCGATAGCTGCGTATAGAATCTCTGAAGAGCAAAATACCCATTAATCCCAGAAGCACTACCATAAATGCCATTGAAACACCTCTTACAAATTTCTCAGGTAATCGTCTGCGGAAAATAAGCGCAATAAGAGAAAAGAGTATAAGCCCACCATCAAGAACAGGTATTGGCAGAAGATTTAAAATAGCAAGGTTTACATTTAAAAAGCGCATAAACCCTAAGCCATCAGCAAAACTGTGCCTTACGCTAGAATAAATACCCTGAGCAATACAAACTGGCCCTCCTATCGCAGCACCGGTAGTCTTCATTTCAGCGGGTGTAACTAACCCCTTAAGTATGCGAAAAATACCAGTAGCGTCGTTTAAGAGCTGCTTTAAAGGATTCCTATCTGTCATCCAAGGAGCAGCCTTCGCATTTGAGTCAGAAACTGAAGCAATCTTTATGTAGCTAGCGCCTGTTTTTTCATCTTTCTCTGGCGTTACTTCAAATGTAAGCGTTTGACAGACATCGTTTGTACATCTTACAACTTCAAATTTAGACGCCTTTGTGCCAGCGATTTGGACTTCTACAAGCATCTCTGTCCAGGTGGTAACTTTATTGCCATTAATTGAAATGACCTTATCGCCCTTCATTATACCTGCTTTCTCTGCTGGGCCTCCTGGAATTACCTGTCCAACTTCAGTTCCCAAAACACCAAACTTTGCCGATGGAATTAACGAAAGCGTTACAGCAAGTATAACCGCTAAGACGACATTCATTAATGGACCAGCAACAGCAACGCAGATTTCTTTCCACGGAGGGATAACTTTCTTCTCTGCGGAACTGCCGCCTTGGACAGCTTTTGTGCCTTCTGGATCAACATCTGGGATAGACACATAGCCACCAAAAGGAATTAGCGAAATACGATATTCTACATCACCGATAGTTTTCTTCCAAATAGCAGGGCCAAATCCAATTGAAAAACGTTCTACTTTAAGCCCTAATTTTAGTGCTACTATAAAATGACCAAATTCATGTATAGCAACTGCTAAAGAAAAGAAGAATACACACAAAACTATATAAGCAAATGTTACTAAAAGTTCAATCATTGTTTAGCGCCTCTTCGCATTTTTTAATTATATCAGTATAAAGTATCTTGCCCTGTAAAAAATCATTAACGGCTTTTTCATCGGCTTCTGCCAATCGCCTTGCGGCAGTTCCCCCAGACAAGAGAGCTTTTTTGGCTAAAGACAGCGCAGGGAAACGCTCTAAATCAGGAGCTCTAAACTCGAGTTTCCCAATTTGCGCTAAGTCTAGAACTTCTCGCTTAGATGGCAACCTTTGAGGCCAAGACAAAGCGTACTGTATAGCTACTCGCATATCAGGAGGTGAAAGTTGTGCTAAAGTCGCGCCGTCCTTAAACTCAACAAGCGAGTGAACTATCGATTGTGGATGAACCACAACATCAATTTTATCTGGTGGAATACTAAAAAGCCAATGAGCCTCTATTATCTCAAAACCTTTATTCATCATCGTTGATGAATCTATCGTAACCTTTGGGCCCATCTTCCAACTAGGGTGATTTAACGCTTCTTCAACAGTTACCTTACTTAAGTCAGAAGGCGAATCTAGGAAAGGACCTCCAGAGGCAGTTAATATCAAGCGTTCTACTTCTCCACCTTGCTGGATGCACTGAAAAATCGCACTATGTTCGCTATCTACTGGCAGCATCTTAACGCCGCGTCTTTTTGCCGCGGCCATTACTTTAGCGCCTTCCATAACTAGAACTTCTTTTGTTGCTAGAGCAATATCCATGCCCTTTTCGATAGCCGCTAGCGTGGGCTCTATGCCACTTTCACCAACCAACGCCACGAGGCATAAATCGGCGTCATTTTCTTCAATTGCCTTAAGCGCGGCACCTTCGCCAACATAAGATTTTGCAGAAAATTCTGCTGCCAGTGCTTCACACTTCTCTTTGGATTTAAGCGCAACAAAAGCAACGGGCTTAAATTCATTACGGTGTTCGCGCATTACTGCAACAGCACTATCACCAATTGACCCTGTTGCTCCTAAGACGATTATCTTCTTTGGTGTCAAAATTAATGCCCTTAGAAAATACGCTTACGCGAAAGAATAAAGAAAACGGTACCTATTGCAGCAGTCAAAAGCCCCGAGATACCCATCACAATTGCAAATGCATGCTGATTAGTTTGAAATGGTAGCCCAATATTCATACCATAGAGCGAAGCTATAAGAGTTGGTGCGGCCAACATAATAGTAGCTGCTGTTAAATACTTCATCACATTGTTAAGGTTGTTGTTGATGAGCGAGGCAAAAGTATCAAGCGTACCATTCAAAATGTTTGCATAAATAGTCGCAGTTTCTAACGCCTGCTGATATTCAACCATAGCATCTTCGAGGTTGTCTCGATCATCCTCTGAAAGCGTGAGCTGACGGGCTGTATTTGCACGAGCCAACGCTATCGAGTCAGCCTTTAATGATGTGGTAAAGTAAACAAAGGTCTTTTCAATTTGCAACAACTTCAAGAGTACTTCGTTTGAAATCGATTGATGCAATTCATCTTCAAGAGCAATTGTACGCTGATGAATGTCGTTAATATAGCGAAGGTATAGAACTCCTCCGTGCCATAAAAGTCGAAATGCGAAACGGTATTTATCGGACGGCGGACAAACGCGGCGGATTTGATCGAGAAACGCAGAAGTAACGGGCGTATGCGCACTGCAAACAGTAATTACAGAGTCACCAAATAAAATAATACCTAGTGGCACAGTCCTATAAGGAATAACCTCTTCGTCGCTAATTGACACTGGCACATGCACAATTAAAAGTACATTACCATCTTCGTGATCAAATCGCGGTCTTTCTCCAGTATCGAGCGGGTCTGTAAGAAAGTCTCTTGGTACGGCACTGAAGGACGCAACTCTTTCAAGTTCTGCGGTAGTTGGCTCAACTAAATTTATCCAACAAGACGAAGCAAATTCGGCGGTCTCCTTTAATCCGCCATTTTCCCATTTATAAATGGTCATCATTTCGCTTCGCCCTCCTCTTTATTTAATCAGCCAAGCTGACGAAGAAACCTAATATCGTTCTCGTATAGCCACCTAATATCTGGAATGCCATACTTAATCATCGCGATACGTTCAACACCAAAACCAAAAGCATAGCCAGAAACTGCACTTGGATCATACCCAACATGTTTAAAGACTCGAGGATCTACCATACCAGCACCAGCTACTTCAATCCAACCAGAATCTTTACATACTCTGCATCCTGAGCCTTTGCAAACGTGACAAGAAAAGTCTACTTCAACCGAAGGCTCAGTGAATGGGAAGAAGTGAGGTCTAAATCTAACCTTAACAGAATCACCCATCATTTCGCGAGCAAAATATGCCAAAACACTCTTTAAATCTGCTAGCGAAACAGGTTTCTTAGGCAGATTATCAACATAAAGTCCTTCAATTTGATGGAAGTTGGCAGAATGTGTCGCATCAGTTGTATCGCGTCTATATGTGCGCCCAGGACAAATAATACGAATCGGTGGTTTTGCCGACATCATAGCACGAATTTGAACGGGAGATGTTTGAGTACGAAGTAGGCAATCATCGCCAAACCAAAATGTATCACTACGATCCATTGATGGATGATGAGGTGGAGTATTAAGAGCGGTAAAGTTATTGAACTTATTTTCTAACTCTGGACCATCTGCCACAGTAAAGCCAAGTTTACCGAATATCTCAGCAGTTTCTTCGATAACTCTAGAAAGCGGATGTTTTATGCCTGGTTCATACCACATACCAGGTTGTGTTAGATCACATTCTACGTGATTCTCTTTTGTAGAGGATGCAATTTTAGCCTGTAGAGCCTCTTCAAATGAAGCTTTCCACGCCTGCACGGCTTTACCAAAGGCAGGACGTTCTTCTTTAGGAACATCCTTCATTGATTTAATGATAGCAGGAATTAAGCCATTGCGCCCTAAATACTTAACACGCAAGGCCTCAAGAGCCTGAGCAGTATCTGCTGAAGCAACTTCCTGAAGAGAAATTTCACTAGATTTTTCTAATTCGCACAAGTCCATCTTCTACTCCGTTTTTAGATTGTGTTAGTATATCATAAATTCCTATATTTTTGTTCGCAACACTAACAAAAAAGCAAAATCTCAACTAACTGTGATATCCAAAAGTAAATGCCGACCGCTACGCGGCGAGCGCATCACGCTCATCATCATACTCATTACAAGTACGTTTTGCGGGAGTGATAGTCTCAATCGCAAGACCTTTTTCCTTTATGGTGGAAAAAAATTCACCAGTTGTAATACCATCTTGCAAGACGCCGACTTGATTTCCACAATCGTCATAAAGAAACACCGATTCTCGCGTTATATTCTCTGATACAGTTATTTGCCTCGTCATCCTTGATGCCGAACCTTCATAAAAATAAGTCGTTATTCCAATCGGTGTTGTTTGGGATGTCATTCTCCCCAAGAGGTCATATGTAGATACAGAGTTAGTGACAACTCCGTAATCGTAGTGTTGCCTTGTTGAATGTTGCCAGTGTTGCCAATGTTGCCAGTTTCCAATTGGCAATTGGTATTGGTAATTGGCAACATTTTTAAATAAAATGAGAATCACCTGCGGAAAAATCTCAAAACAATTACTACATTGAGATTTTTAATGTTGTTTTGATATAATACGCACTATGCAAGAGATAGATTTTACAAAAGATACATTTTCAGATATATTAGCCCGCGATAGACGTTATGACGCAAAAGCATACGCTCTTTTACTAGAGGCTTTTTCTATAATCCCTGGTTCCACAAACATCTCATACGCGGAGATTCTTGACGCTTTTAAAGAAGTCTGTCTCACTCAATTCGGTCCTCTTGCATATACCGTCTTAACCGAATGGGGGCTTAAAGAGTGCATCGATATTGGAGAGATGATGTTTAATCTCGTCGAGTCTGGCCGCCTAGCTAAAAATGACGGAGATAACTACGAAGATTTTAGAAATGGCTACAGCTTTAAAGAAGCCTTTATTGATCCTTTTAAAGCTTAATGACCTGAACGCTTTTTGATTTTTAAATAATCAAAGCGATTTTTATAAAAATCAACTAAAACCTTTCGCGGCAAAAATCCTAAACCTCCATTTTGAGAAGCTCCTATAAAACTATCTAAATTATTGTTATTGCGCTGAACCTGCCAAAGAACATCTAGTAATTGCCTTGCAGCTACTCTATCTCCTTCGACTCGGCCGTAAGAAGCACCAAAACATAGGAGCCAGCCTGATCTTAAGCGTTTTTCTACAAGCTCTCGCTCTTTATCTATTTTGCGTAAAAACCCGTTTACTTTGTAATTATTTTGAAATTCACCATCATAGCGAACAACTTTCCTACGAGAGCCTTCGATGAGGACTTTCTTCTCAACGCTCTTTTTCTGCATTTCTACGCGTTTTACTTTCTTTTTGACCTTTCGTACCTCAGTATTTTCACTAGTTGCCAGCACGTCATCTTCAAAAAGACTTTCTAATTCACCGCTAGCAACTTCGACTTCAACCTCTTCTTCAATTTCTACAGGCACTTCTTCTTCAACTGTTTCTGTCTTGTACTCCCCTTCAGACATCTCAACTCGATAACCCGACTGCGTTTTTAAAAATTGCTCCCAAGGCACAACGGGATTTGTAGCCTGACAAGAATTAATGCGAATTACTGTACCATAACGCTCTACTTTATAAGGAGGCTCGATAAATTTGCCATTAATAAAGACAAGCCCCGTTGTGATAGGTGAACCGATTCGGACTTTAAGCTTTTCTACTGCTCCTATATCAGGTTGTGTAAAAGAACTCTTAACTTGTTGCTGCGCAAAAACACTAAAAAAACACGTAAATAAAAGAATAAAAAAGATCCCACATTGCCGTAGCACAGAGTCCCCGGAACCAGTATTAATAAAGCTAGAGCTTGCGCCCCGTTTTAAAATGTCGGTCGAAGAAATTTCTGCTAAATCCGCGTGCAACACAGGACCTACGCCTTACTGAAATTGTTTTACAGCTTCTACAATCTTATCAAACGCTTGACCTACTTCTTCGTCAGTCAATGTGCGTTCAGGACTGCGGAACTCAAGCGAATACGCCCTAGAATCTTTAAAGACGTCAAAAAGCTCAACCTTAACGAGATTCTTGCCGCCGTTAGCGCGTATAACTTGAGTAATTTCGCTATCCTTAACACCCTTCTTAGCCTTAACAGCAATATCACGCATTACTCCTGGGAACTGAGGAACAGGCGAAACCTTTCCAGTCTCAGAAGTATGCTTAAGAAGCATCTTAACTTCTAATTCTGCTAAAACTAGTTGGGTTGTAAGACGGAAAGGATGACGATGCGCCGCGTCTACCGCGCCTAAAACACCAATAGCCTTACCGTTTAATTTGATCTCAAGAGCTGCGGCAAATGGCTTGCGATTAACAGGTGAAAACTCAACCTTGCCAGCATGAAGACGCTTTAGAAGCAACTCTACAGCACCCTTCATCCAAAGGACAGCCTCTTCTTCTCCAAGCTGAGGACGACGGCGAAGAATCTCGCGACCAACAGGCCCACAGAAACCAAGACAGAGCATTTGCTTTTCGCACGGCCTATCGTTTGCGGTAAAGAACACCTTACCAGTTTCAAAAAGCATCACGCCATTAGGCTCGTGAGAAGCATTGCGACCTAATGTCTGATACATTTGTGGCATCAAACTTGGACGCATCACACCATACTCTACAGAGACTGGATCTGGTATTACAAGTCGCGAGGATGCGTTAGAATCGTCAAAATCATCTAACTCTCTAGCGCTTAAGAACGAATAATGCATCGCTTGACTAAAACCAAGCGACATACAGAGTTCTGAAACGCGTGAAAGCGCTTTAAATGGCTTTTCATCAAGCGTGGAAACACTTGGAGCAGAAGGCATCTCGTCGGGAATATTGTCTAGCCCATAGAGTCTAGCGGCCTCCTCTGCTAAATCTGCTTCAAGTGATATATCCCAACGCCATGACGGGACTTTAAAAACAGCTTTCGTTTCATCTTTTGAGACTAGTTTTAAATCAACAGATTCAAGAAGCGAAACCATCTTGTCATTAGACAAATCAATACCGATAAGAGCTCTAACTCTATCAAAGTTAAGTTCAACATCGTCGTTAAGAGGCATTGTTCTATTATCAACATCAATTACCCCGCGAGCAATTTTAGCATCTCCATATTTCTGAAGGAGGTGCGCTGCACGACGAGATGCAAAATCTGCAATGTCTTTATCGACGCCACGAATGTATCTATAGGAAGCCTCACTTGAAATACCAAGCTTAGTAGCCGTATACTTCGTCGAGGCTGGGTCGAAAAGAGCACTTTCTAACATTACGCTACGAGTAACTTGAGCAATCTCCGATTCTTCGCCACCCATAACGCCTGCCACTGCATTAGGCTTTTCGGCATCACAAATAACAAGCATCGAAGTATCAAGCTCTCTATCAATACCATCGAGAGTTTTGATTTTCTCGCCATCACGCGCAGTTCTAACGACAATAGTTCTATCTTTTAATGTCGTGTGATCAAAGGCATGTAAAGGAGCGCCAAGTTCCATTAAAACATAGTTTGTAACGTCTACCACAAGCCCTAGGCTACGCATACCACAAAGCTCAAGACGCTTAGCAATTAATTCAGGTGAAGGCCCATCATTGACAGATGTAATAACACGAGCTGTGTAACGCGGACATTTTAGAGTATCTTCTACTTGAACCTTTACTTCATTAGTAACATCTTCATCACTTTCAACGAAGTCAACTTCAGGCCATTTCCATGGACGACCTAAAATCGCGGCAAAATCGCGAGCAATACCGATAACAGAAAGAGCATCTGGGCGATTCCACGTAACCTCAATATCAAGAACAACCTCTGGCTTTTCTAGAGAAACAACATCGCGAACGAGCGTTCCTGCTTTTATATCGCTCGAAAACTCCATAATCCCGGAGTGGTCGTCTCCAAGCTTAAGTTCTTTAGAAGAGCAGCACATACCAAACGACTCAACGCCGCGAAGCTTGCCCTTTTTGATTTTAAAACCACCTTCTGGAACAACTGCACCAATTTTTGCAAAAGCCGTTTTAATACCCTTGCGCATATTTGGCGCACCGCACACGACTTGATATTCTTCAGTGCCGTCAGAAACTTTGCAAACGTGAAGATGATCACTATTTGGGTGATCTTCGCATTCAAGCACATCTACAACAACGAAAAGCTCTGAAAGAAGTTCTTGTCCGATAGTTTCAATCGTCTCAACTTGAAGTCCTGCGCGAGTAAGTTTTTCTGCTAATTCTTCTGGCTTTATATCATCAATCTTTACAAATTCATTAAGCCAACTCAGGGGCACTCTCATCTTTAACCTCCTCAACCTTCTTCTCCGAAGGCTCTTCTATAATTGATTCTGCCGCTACTTCTAGATCTGTAGCTTTTGATGATTCTTTCTTGTCTTTACGCCATGACGGCCCATACTTAGGAAATTTCTCGACAGCAGCATAAGCACCATTTGTAAAATTAATTACATGACCAGTTGTCACAAGCCACTGAAGATGCTTCTCGTCATCTGGCTCATTTACAATCTCGTTTTTAAATCTGCAAGGATTTTCTGCGATAAATACTGCTATCTTTCTAAGTTCAGGTATCGCGTGTTCAACATCTAAGGGTTTGTATTCAATTGAAGAAACAAACTCTTGACCATGAGAATCATTAACTCTAAAGAAGTGCATCTTGCGATAATGAAACGCTCCATGTAGCGCAAAACACATCGCTCTTGGCGAAAGCCTCTCATCATGAAGCGCCTTGCGTGCCGCAATAGCAAGCGGCTTAAACGGCGACGACATCGCCTTCTCTGCCGTGATCATAAGATTTTTAGGGGCACTAATTAAGGAAGGAAGATAATTAATCTTAAAGCGCCCTTCTGCTTGTTCACGCGTCAGATTATATACCTCGTCTTCGCCTGCGCCTTTTAATCTATACAAGGTTTTCTTGCATGAACTATTGCGCCAAGCCTCAATAGCCTCAGCATCACGAACAATTTCAATATGAGAACGATATTCCTGTTCGCTCATATTAGGATAACGCGTGCGAATAATTTCACGAATATTGGAATTATAATCATGAATATTAGGCGGCCCAATATAAATACCAGATAAACCGCACTTAGCTACACAAGAAAAATTGCCTTTTGGCGGCTCAATTTCTACTTCAGAAAATTCAAAGTAGTCTTCAAGATGCGCAGAAAGTATATGCTGAGAAACTTCATCTGCTGAAGGTGAAGCAAAACCGCAAACCTTGCACTGATGGAACGATACTTTATCTTTAGGAACAACCTTAAGCAAAACAGAAGAAGGATTGTCTAGGAAAAAATACGCTAAATCTTTAAGCTTAAAAGCGTGAGTATCATGCTGAAGCTTTTTAATTATTGTACCAAGCGCTTTTGTGTCAGGCAAAACTTTAATATCAGCCGTAAAAGGCGGCAATTGTTCAAACTTCGGCCTAGGAGCTTGTGAACGCGAAAAAGATTTCTTTTTCGCATTGAAGCGGCCTTCGGTTTGACGAGGTTTTTCGCCAGTACGCTCCTCGCTAAGTGGACGCGTTTTACCAATATTAACGCCAGCGTCTTTCTTCGCCCAATCTGGTGTAAAGTCAAACGCCCCAATTGAAAGTTTAGTATCTTCTATTTCCATGTGTTGAATTATATCAAATTGCCTAAAAACTAGCAATAATTCTTGCTAATGTGTAAGTATTTTTGAAATCTTACGAAAATCGCTTTATTTTCATAAAGAGACTTTATTGAACGCGTTCAATAATATGGATTTTATCTAATACTTAACGAAAAACCTGGCCAAATCCAATTTATATTATCTCCTTTATTTGAAGAAGCTCGCGCTTTGATTGTTTGGCCAAGCGAAGCATCAGAATGATCTACTGTTACATGTTTAACTAATACGTTAGCTCCTGGCGCTACATTCAAGGACCATAACTCGTCTTCAACGGCAGGCGATAATATCACATTGCCTTCTTTGTTTCCATTAAATACAAGAGAACCGCCTTCTGCTATATTTACGCAATTTGTACTACCAGTACCAAAAAGTAGTTTTTTGCCAGGTGTTGTGCAAACTAAATTATTAAAAACACACGTTCCTGTAATAAGCGAGTCATCTGGACCACAAAAACGAAGCTCACCAGTATATGCCTGTAATTTAGGAGCATTAAGTCCTGCGTTAAAATCGCCGTAAATTTCTATATTCTTATCTGCTATCCCAACATGAGCGGCATTACGCATTATTAGAGTACCAATCTTACCAAGGCCAAATTTTTCATCAAGCGGTGTATACGCTACATAACGATCTATAGCTGAAGAATTATTCTGAATGACATTTAGGTTATCAACAATCAACGTAGCATTTGTTGGCGTTTGATTGTATGCTTGAAGATATATTGTTCCAGCAGCAGCAGATGATACCCCTTGCTTATTAGAAACATATCCACCGTACGCAGTAATCGTTCCTGTGAAGAAAGTACTAAAATCCACAGCCGAAGAATCTGTTTGATAAAGAGCGATACGCCCACCACTGCCACTTTTACCTTTCATCGTGCATCCGCCATTAGCATAAATCTTCCCTGTTCCATATAATTTTGCGCATTTTATCCAAATCGCGCCCCCTGCTCCACTTTGTGATTGGGTGCTAGCATTGTCTCCATTTGCATTTATAGTGCCATTTAAAACTAAATCCCCATCTACAAACAATCGAACAACTCCACCACCAGCGCCATAATAACCACCAGCTCCTGCCATTGAAGGCTCTAACGCTGAATCATACGCGTAATTAGAACTAGCAGTACACCCTCCATGACAAGCAGCTGAACCACCCGATCCAATAGTGCCTGTCGGCGAGCCTCGATAATATCCACAAGCTGCAACATTAATTAAGGCGTCAGATTCAATCGTCATATTACCGCCTACATCAAGCCACATCTTATAAGCCAATGTTTGAGATACTGGAGGTCTAGATTTATGCGAAAGCGTTGCGCGACTCTTTAGATAAACATCCCCTGTAATAGTATTTGTGTATGTGTGATTCATTATTAATTTACACGAACCCTCTCCACCACCTAGCTCAAGCGAGGCTACTTTTATTGGCTCTATAACTGTTATCGTATCCGTTGTCCCCGCATTAACCGCATTAGAGATAATAACAGAATTATTAATAGATGGAGCAAAATTAGCAGGCGTTCCACCAGCTAGAAGCCACTTTGAGGAATCTTCAAATGCACCACTTCCTCCTGCCCAATACAAAACAGCATTATTTGGAATGGTTGTTGCGCTAATATCTTCAAAAAGAGGCCTCATGAGAGAAATAGTCACTGTATCATTTATTGAGTCATTAGGCAAAACACAGTTCTTACCTAGCCCTTTCCATACAAAACTCACATTAGGTTCAGACGAACGCACTTTAAGCTTTACAACTTCTCCTGCCGGACGCCATGTGTCTATCGATGAAGCCCATGTCAAGCCATCATCAATTGAGTACTCTATTTTATTGTCGGCACTAGTAACAACTAGCTTAACTTCCGTTCCATTTTCTCCTTCTCGTATTCTGGTAAAAGCATTAGCCTCATCCGCACCAAAATAACGCACTTCATCAACTATTGCGTTTTGAATTCTCTCAGATGGTGAAAGAACTTTATTATACATACGAACAGAACGAACTTGTGCTTTAGCATAAGAGAATAGTATCGTGTCAACATTCCCTAGAGAGTGGTTTGCAACACCAGTATTTACAAATGCGACAGGGCCATCATCAAATGATAAACTTGCCCCATTAGCATCAACAACTATAGTAACAAGAACAAAGTCATTTAAGTACTTCGCTGTTGAGAATGGCAATATTTCCGTTTTACCAGCATACGTAAACTTACGAAATGGGTGTGCAGGAATCAGGCTAGAGGCATCTCCTAACGCTAAACCACTGCTTAGCGAGATATAGGACGAATCTGCATAGAAAGATGTTTGTTTTACAAGAATTTGAAATGTACAGTTTTTATTTTTTAAAGCCGTTCGAAAATTTGAATTGCCAAACCTAATGCCGCCCAAACTACCATTTGAACCTAATGTTACATAATCAGTACCGTCATATGTATAACAAAATTGATTTTTAGTTTTTACTGTTCCAATATCAGCAGTAAGTTCCTTCCATAATGCAGGAGTGCCATGAATCTCCTCTTTTGTTTCAGCATTAACACCATTATTTGCGATTGCATCAAAATGTCCAACAAGCCCTTCTTGAATATACGACTTCACCCAAAGCGTATCAGCAAAAAGAGAAGAAGCAAAGGAAACTACAACAGTAAAAAAAGTAGTTGCAAATAATTTTAAAGACATAACACGCCCTTTCCTATTATGCTAGTATTTTAGAAATTACCCCCCCCCCCCTGTCAAGAAAAAAAATAAAAAAAAACAACCGGCAAAGTAATCGGATTAACACGAAAAAGACAAGAGCTTGGGAACACTTTCCCTTGTAGGGAGTATCAGTGGTTATAATTCTCTAAAAGTGCGAGTAATCACATTACTTCCAGTAATAGCAAAGGATTGTTGCCCATACAATGCCTGTAATCATCCCGCAAAAAACTTCAAGCCGTGTATGACCTAAAAGTTCACGGAGACGCTCTTTGGGTTTAAACTTTAACTCTCTAATATCACGCACTATTGCATTTAAAATTTTTGCATGCTCTCCTGCTGCATGTCTTAAAGTGGCTGCGTCAAACATCGTTACTACTGCAAAGCCTACTGCAATTGTCGCTATTGGCGTATTAAAGCCTTCTGTATAACCGATACTAAATGCTAACGCAGAAACAGCTGCAGAGTGACTCGATGGCATGCCACCTGTCGAAACTAAATACGCAAAATCAAACTCCTTTGTCTTGCATGCGGCGATAATTATTTTAATAAAACTAGCTACAACCCAGCCTCCTATACCGCACCAAAACCATTTATTTACAAAAAGATCCCAAAACTCACAATGTTCTATAGCTGCTAATACCATTTTATTTGTTCCTTAAATATTTTGATGACTAATTACGCTCAAGCTTATAGCCTCGCGCTCTCTCACAAACAACTTTTGAACCGCACGCACCTAATTTTTTACGAAGATTGCATACATGCACGTATAGCATAGTATCTACACAAGCAAACCCCAAGCCACGCAAGGAGGATATGATTGAATTCACACTTAAGAAGGCACCATTTGCATTATAAAGAAGTTTAAGTAAATCAGATTCTGTCTTTGTAAGGTGATCTATTACCTTCTCTTTTGAGTATATCGCACCTAAAGAAAAATCTATTTTCAACTCTCCAATCTGCGCTAAATCTTGAACCTCATCACCTGCTATTTCAATCGTTCTCTCTAGTGCCCTTCTAACACGCGCTACTAAAAGACATCCTTCAACGCTCTTCGATATAAAATCATGAGCACCGACACTAAAAGCGTGCATTTCATCCGCGTCAGAATCTTTAGCCGTTAGAAAAATTATCGGCACTTTACTATCAATTTCATAGATCTTTTTTGCTGCGGCATAGCCATTCATCTTTGGCATCATAACATCCATCACCACTAAATCAGGCTTGGCTTGAGCAAATTTAATCAATGCAATTTCACCATTTGAAGCGATGCGAACAGAATATCCTTCACTCTCAAAAAGAAGTTTCAATTGTTCACGCACAATGCGTTCATCATCTACTATTAAAAGCTCAGACATTTAATCTTCTGAACGAGTTTCTAAAATTTTCTTCAAATACTGACCGTAGGTAGAATTACCATAGTCTTCTAAGACCTTTGCAAACATTTCTTCAGTAATCCAGCCACGTGAAAGTGCTATTTCTTCAATGCAACTAATCTGAAGTCCTTGTCGTTCAATAATTGCACGAACAAAATTTGTCGCATCCGCTAATGACTGATGAGTACCTGTATCAAGCCAGGCATAACCTCTACCCATTGTCTTAACTTGAAGTTGCCCACGAGAAAGATATTCTTTGTTAATATCAGTTATCTCATATTCTCCTCTGGGAGATGGCTTAAGCTGTAATGCGATTTTAACAACATCATTAGGATAAAAATAAAGACCAGGAATAGCATAATGAGATTTTGGGCACTTAGGCTTTTCTTCAAGAGAAACAGCAGAGCCCTTATCATCGAATTCAACCACACCATATCGCTCAGGATCCGCTACTCTATACCCAAAAATAGTTGGCTCTTTAGACGCGTTTACCTCTTTAAGCATTCGCGGCAGATCCGCACCATAAAAAATATTATCGCCGAGAACTAAGCATACATCATCATCACCAATAAAATCTTTTCCAATAACAAATGCCTGCGCTAACCCATTGGGAACTAATTGCTCTTTATAGGTAAACGACATCCCTAAATTGGAACCATCTCCCAAAAGACGCTTGAAATTAGGCAAATCTACTGGAGTAGAAATTATAAGAATCTCTCTTATTCCTGCTAACATCAGCGTTGAGAGGGGATAATAAATCATAGGCTTATCAAACACCGGCAAAAGCTGCTTCGACACAGCCTTTGTAATAGGATGCAGACGCGTCCCTGCCCCCCCTGCTAATATAATGCCCTTTCTCACTTTACTTCCTCGTAGTTTTTACCGTTGAACGAAACGGAAACTCCTGTGCAGAGCCATTTAGTAAGTTCTACAAGTTCCGACTCAGAAAGTCCTTCTTGAGGCCAAACAAGCTTTTCGACGTGAGAATCAGCAAATACTAAATGAGCACATACTGTGCGCTTTGAAGTACGATGGTTAAAGCCGATGTATTCAGGCGTTGTGCCGCACCCGTCAAACTGAAGCGTGCAATCATTTTTAAAACCTGGGTCTTCTGACGTATCTACTTCACCTTCTGTACCTAGAAACGGTAATTCTGCAAATAACAAGCGGCGCTCTCTAGCCGTACCGGAACGAGTTCCTGGCGGCGCCTTTTTAACTATCGCAGATGCCCAGCCATAATTAGCGTTCATAACGTAACTCCAAGCTGGTTTAATGCGCTTTTTCTTCATTACCGCTAAGTGTGTTGGACACAGGAAGCAGTCAGTATTACCCTGAAGAATAGAAAAGAACGTTCCATTAGTATAGGCATACATCTGCGTCTCGGGGTCTTGGTTGTATGCTGAGATAAGCATACTTTGATTTGCCGACTGGGAATCGGAGCTTGAGCTACCCCTATCGTCCCAACCTAGCCACCCCATACGACGCTGAAACGAAAATCCCTTTCTTGACATTATTTTAGTGTTTGGCTGACTGCCTGCTCTCAATGGCTGATTTTTTTCATCTGTAAGAATCGATGCAGCTACCGCTAAAGACCTAAGATTTGCCATACACTTTACGGCTCTTGCTGACTCCGTTGAGCCCGAAAATAGCCCAACTAATACAGCCACCAAAAGCGCTAATATACCAATAACAACAAGTAGCTCAACGAGCGTAAAGGCTTTTCTTTTCAAATCAAACTCCTTTTTTATTCAAACTGTCTATAAAAGAGAACTCGAGTACGGTGTGGCCCATTGCCTGTAGAAGGTCTCTTAGGATCTCTCCAAACCAAAGCAACTGCTCTGACACCTAACTGAGGGGGAACTTGGTTTTCTCCACCACCACCCATCATAAGAGGCTCTGCTCTGACGAAAACTAGATAAAGCTGCTGCTGTGCAGCAAAGCACTCTCTCCAATAACCATACAAAAACTTCTTGTCGGCGCCCCAGAGCGTCACTCCTGAATTACTCAAGTCGATATTAAATAATTCATCTGGACCACCATACCAATCTAGCTGCTCATTCCATGTCTTACCCCAATCATAAATAGTATCGCCTGAACGCATCGCATCCATAAATTTACCTGCTATCTTACGCAAATCTTCCCACTTGATTTTATTAGTCTCTTTATCAGCGTAAGCGCAATACGCGTATTTTTTATTGAAGTCTGCGGCAGAAAGTTTTTCTAACTCTTCTTCATTATTCGTAGAAGCCACTCTCCAATCTAGCGGTGTATTTGCAAAAGCGGCAATAATTACATTCGTAGAATCTGAATAAGGATTTACCTTTACGCCTCGTCCTATAGAAGTAAAAGGAAGTTTTTCAAAGCCTTCATAATCATAGTCAATTGGATCAAACGTGCGCCACATATACTCTTTATTTACGATTTCATTAAACGAATCTGCGATTGATGTACGGCGCATGTTATTAAGAGATGTCATTGAACCTATGACCTTTGCATCGCCTGATGAAGTAAAATTCTTAAAGCGCGGCAAAAATGCTAACTCATATATTGACTGTAAATAGCCTTGGTCGCTAGTTGACATAAAAATATCAGTATCTCTTTCGTCACCTTGACCGACCATGCAACTTTCAAGCCATTTCTCCTCAGTAAGTGTTGAATTAATTGAATACCAATACTCTGGAGCAAAATTAAACCTTGGGTCTGCCACAATCATAGAACTAGGATAAAGTTTGAATTGCTTAGGCTCTTCTGTGGCTATTTTATCTAGCCCTTCCACACTAAAATCGAACTCTATTGATTGGCCCTTGCCACCTGCAGTATCAAAACGCATAAGTGGATACTCTATACCGCAAATCTCTTTGCCGATTTCACTCATCAACTGTGCACCAACACCACCTGACGCACCAGATGAAGCATCATCAGCAAAACAAGCTGGCACCATATCTACAACTCTAGGATCATCGCCAGAGGATTTTACTCTAAGCCAAATAGCCGCATTAAGTCTTAATGAACACAAAGAACTAGAATAACCACCCTGAAGTTTACCTAATAAAGAATCTTGTGCAAAAGGCTCTTCAATCGGCACACCCTTCTCATCAAGTGGTCTCCATGATGTACGAGCTTCTTGGAGATACTTTTGACCTTGCGAGTTTTGCCCGCCAGGATTTTTCATAACTGAATCAATAAAATACTGATCTCTATCACTGTTTTTAGGCAGTTCCCAGACATATTTTAATTCTAAAAGTAGGTTACCACTTTCTGCTAATGCCGTGTCCAAGGCAAGAGCATTTGCTAACGACAAAAGAGAATTGCTACCTTCTCCTGAGACTACTTTAATAGCGTCCTTTTCTTCTTGAATATTCTCGGGATCAAACTTTACATCAACACCATTAGGAGAAAGATTAATCGAAATTTGTCCAAGCTCAGCTTTAACAGCACTTTGTGCATCAAACTCAGATGCCTCTGGATGAAGCTTATCTTGAGAGCCTGTTCTAAGACCTAAATTAGCATCCTTTTGAGAGAAGAAAAGTTTAAATATTCCACTTACACTAAACTTCATATCGTCAGAAGTTAATTCTCCTGGCTTACTAAAAGGATAAACAGCTAAAGCCTTAACGAGCGAAGTCATATCAAACATCTCTTTTAAGCGGAGTTTGTATTTGACAGTCGTGTTATAAGTTGTAATTGGATTTTCAGGCGTTCCCCCAATAGTGCCTTCACTATGCTCTATTTCGCGCTCGATTTTAAATCTTGAGTCATTTTTTACCATCGGCTCTATACCGCATATCATAGCATGACGCTCTGTAGTAGGTATAGCTAAGGACAATGGATTACGGTCATAGTCAAGATAATCCCAAAGTGCCGCCAAACCTAGACCACTTAAATAATTCTGCCACAGAAACTTCCCACCATCTGGATCATTTACTGTATTACCATCATTGTCTTTTGGTTCGGTGTCCTTAGTCTGACAAAGTTCACCAAGAATCACCTTATATGCTGAAGCGTTTGCACGCTCCAAATCGGGCATTCTAAATGGCTGATTTTCGCTCAAATTTAAATCTGCTATAGGAGTTTGAGACGATGTTTGCTCTAAAGATGTTGACTTAATATGAGAAATCAATGAATCCGTAACAAAAGTTTGACGCTCAACTTTATCTTCATCGTCTTGACTTCCTGTATTGTAGTAGCCAGCTCGCTGTCCACTTGCACCTATATAATCGCAAAAATAACTTTTAAAATTAGCCGCCCCCGATTGTCCTAGAGCGAGATTATAGTCGCAAAGTGAAATAAGCGGGAATTTACTTGAATAACTTATAGCCTTATTTTCATCAACGTCGCGGAATTTCTCCATAAATTGATCCCACGACTGAGCCCCAGAAGGAGATGAATCATGATTGAGTCCATTTTCAAAAATGTAAGATAAGGTAACTCTTTTATCAGGAGCAGACGACCTACCGATATCAGCAAACATTCTATTAATATCGAAATAATCAGAAACATCAACTGCTGTAAACGCATAGCGACCAGTATCGAAACCAAAGTGATGCCATTTCGCCGTTGGCGTCATGCGCGAATAATACCTAACAGCATTAACTAATGGCGGGGGAAGATACGCAAGCCCCTCTAGCGTTAATGTAGGCACTGTTGATTCTACTGTAGAAATTGCATTTGTCCCAAAAAGGACTCTGCCATACCAAATGTTTTTACCTGTTTGAGGAACATTTGGATGAGGATTAGAGGCAACTGACTCCTCAACGGCGTCTATTGCTCTAGCCATTGCAGCCTTCGCTAACTGACGCGTCGAAGAAGTTCTCCTTAAAAAGCTAGACGGCAAACGGGATTGCCTCATATAAACAGAGAAAGAAACTGCTGAAACAATCAGCACCGCTAATACTCCTAGCACTACGAGAAGCGCACTGCCTTTTCTGACACGCATATTCATTTACGCTCCCCCTCGGTTAAATGGTAATGGTTTGGAACTACGAAGCCTGTTCTCATTGTAGTATTTGCGCTTTGTATCTTAATTCTAGCATTACTTTTCTGGATATTAATAAGATAAGGCTTACCCCACGGGTCTAGCATCTTACCACCAGAGCTTAATGCAGCTAATAATAACGAAGGAATTTTGCCAGATTCTGTACTTTCCCCTTCGCCGATAAGAAAACTAAGAGCCGAACGATCCGCCTCTTTGTCGTTCATTAACGGTAACTCAAACTTCTCTCCGCCACGATTAAAGTTTTCGTACGCAAGAATAGCCTGCGAGATAACCTTAACCTCACTGACTGCCTTTTGAATTTTGGCACGATTTTTCGCACCAGCAATTGATGTAAGAAGTGCCGCGACAATCATAGCAATCATTGCTACGACTACCATAAGCTCAACTAGCGTAAAACCGCTTCTATTACCACCATTGCGAAGGATCATCGGGATAACTCCATATATCGTCCCATGTATCAAGTACGCCGTCAGGACCGGCACACTTAACATTAACTGTATAAGTAAAAAAGCCTGCATTTGAAACACCATTACCTACGGCAACATCTTTATACTGATGAGGTTTTGTATCTTCAGTTGCAGAAGAATTGCCTTTTAAAAATGTTGGTGTATCACTTGATTGGGTATCTTCGCAGCTATATGCTCTTTTACGAAGAGTTCCATCTTCTTTCCATGGCGAAAGAATCTTAAACATATCGCTTTTCCATACATAAAGATTATCAGCCTCTTCACGGACGGTAGCGATATTTTCTCTAACCTCATCGAGATCAACAACCGTCGCAGTGCCTGTTCTCCATGCAATAGAGCTTTGATTGAAAATCATAGTAAGGATAGTAACGAGCATCCCTAAAAGGAGGCTAGCAACTAATACTTCAATTATAGTAAAACCGCGCTTCATTTTTCGGGATCTCCCTGAAAGCGGACCTCTGTGTAGTATAAAGGTTGGCTTAATAATGTCTGCTCTGTCTTAGCAGCCCTAAAACCAATACGCACTATCGCACTTTCATCATCGTGCTGCACAACTAATGCCGCTTTTAAATCTCCCGCCACTCCAGCCGGCCATGAATTAGGCCAACTAGGCTGGAGCTGACTAGTCCATCTAGCAAACTCTTGTTTGGCAATACTATCAATATTGCGTTTTATGCGACCATCAGACTCTAAATAAGCTTCCCATCCAGATTCAGATGTCTGGCCCTTATGATTTTTAAATGTGCTCCATTGGAGATTAGTCTGTGAAATAGCCATTACAAGTTGACTTATAACTGCATCAGCATACGCGGCACTTGCTACATCTTCATTAGACTGCGCGCTTTCGCGGTAACCAAAAGCAAATAATGAAATTACACTCAAAACGCCTAAAGCCATAATCGAAATGGCTAAATTAATTTCCATCAATGTAAAGGCGCGTGAAAACCTCTTAATCATCACTGAGCCTCCCTTGGATCTACCGTTTTACCAATATTGACTGTAGCCATCTCACCTTGCTTATTAGGCCTTATTGCTGAAATTTCAAAAGAATAATCTGATGCTTCTCCTGAAGAGCCCGACCCGGAATTAACGCCAGGCAAGAATCGCGGCACTATAGAAAGGTTCTTTATTGGGCTACCTTCAGTTTTTGAATAATCAGTACCGAAAATATAGTTGTGCGGCAAAGTTAACTCTTGAAACTCAAAACCATACGCATCGCCAGTCTCCCATGTAACTCCACTTTGGTCAGCGCTAGATTTAACATAGCAATAAACTGGAATTTCTATCATATTTGATGACGATTGTGACGCCGTTGAAGATGATGAATTTTGGCTATTACCGCCTTTAAGTACTTTAACACCTAAAACTGGCTCTGTAAGAAGAATTTTCTTCGTCGTTTGGCTTATAAGCGTTCTGCGCATTGGCGCACTAGAAGTATCAACCTTATAAATATATGTGCGATTACCTGCTTCATCGCGACCAGAATACTGCGACTCTGAGCCATCATCAATGTCTTTGACATAAGCGTTACTCTGTAAATCTCCAAATTCATCGTAAAGGAAATTACCCTGAACGCCCGTTATACGACCAAATGGTCTGACAGCTACTGCGTGACCAACAACAACTAAATCCTGATTTTCTTTCTCTTCTGCAATCGTTTCATTCCAAAGATAAACAACAACAGGACGCCTATCAATTTGCGCACGCGAATATGCACTCTTGAGAAACTGATTAACATTTTGCATTACACCGCGTTCTTCCATGCCGCGCTGCATGCTTCGATACGCACCAACGGTAACAGAACCCATCATACCCATGATGGCCATCACGAGAAGTAGTTCTAAAAGTGTAAAAGCTCGTTTCATTTTTTGTTATTGAACCATATCTTATGGGGTAACAACTAATAACTGATCTGACGCATAAACATACTTCATTTGAAGCGACACGAAGCGTCCATTACTTTTATTTGGATAACCAAAATACATTTCTGGTACTTTCATCTTTCGTGATGTTCTACGCGTACCTCTAACCGCCGACATAAAATCTAAACCATACTTTCTATCACGAGAAACGAAAAGCCCAGAGACATCAAACATGGGATTGCCATTCTTGCATTCCTCAAGCATCTTTACCATGCATTGGCGAACTTCACTTTCGTTAAGCATATAAAAGTTTGATTCTGAAGCAGTGGCTTTATTTTCTAAACCTGTTATTGGCCACTGGCCCTTTTGAGCATGATAAACATCAAGACCTTGCTGTACTATACTTCTTATTGCTTCTGCCCTATCCTCACGAGCATCATTAATGGCGCCTTTAGCAACTAACACAACAATAGTCACCAAGACCGCGATAATCGCGATAACCATCATAAGCTCTATGATTGTAAAAGCCTTCTTCATTTAACCACCTGCCCATACTGCCAGCTATGAACGTCATCTGTTTTGACGCCTTCGGCAAACGGTAGAATCTTTCCATCTCGCCCACAGCACCATACCATAACATTGGCTCTTACTGTAAGAGTTTCGCCGCCAACGTTAACATCCTCTATTAAACCATCTCCGTCAAGGTCAATTTCAAAGCGGAGTCTATGATCTGCTACCGTAGTATCGGAACCTACCTTTGACGACTCTGTTGCTTTGCTACCTAGACGCTTTACTACACGAGCGGCATAAGGCGAAAGTATGCCAAACCTATCAAGACCTTTCGTCTGCTCTTTTGTTTTATCAACTTCTAAAGACATAACGCCATTTTTAACTAAAGCATACGCCGCCTTGCCGTCTAAAACTTTTACGCCATTTTCTTGCTTCGCATTTCTAAGGCTTCTAGGCCAAGATCCATTATTCTGATATATCTCAGCTATGGCAGTAGCGGTATTTGAAACTAATTCTCTAGTTTTTGTTTTTTCTGCCGATACGAGCATTTTTTGGTAGCCTACTAAACTAGCTGCAGTAAGAATTGAAATAATTCCAATTACCACAAGCATCTCAACTAATGTAAAAGCTTTCTTCATTTAAATCCCTTTCTCAGTTACTTAACTGCATAATATCGTCGCGTGTCCAAGTACGGACGCAGTCATTAGCTTTTTGGCTTAAATCTTCACGAGCTACCCATGGCGGGAATGTGCGTAAATTTGGACCAGCACTCCAAAGCTGATACCTTTGGTGAGGAGATGGGGAATAATAATAATACTCTTGACCCCAGCCATCTTTAACGGTAATATAATCAAGAATATACTGATCGCGATACCCATCAGCATCACCAGGCGTAAAGCACTCAGGAAAACCTTGCATATAAGTCTCTCCAGCTGAGCTTACGAGCACCTTTACTGCTGGAGGGAATGTCTCTGGCTCTGTAATCTGAATACCATAGATAGAACGAGTCTGCGCGCTCTCGCAAATACCTTCTAGATTAGGTAGCCACCTCGGACATACCTTTTGAGAAGGAATATTAAGTATCCTGCCATAACGCGAATTATTATTCATATCTGTATTGCCGTCAAGCTCTTCGTCGGACAGATTTTTACTTATATTCGCAATTTGATTCCAGCTCATTTGCTGCCCAGTATATGGATCGTGAGGTTCGGTATTATTTTGTGTCCACTGGGAATACTGATAAAAATCAGAATTTGCAGATGTCATAAGAACGTAACGAGGCAAAATATAACTCATTAAGCCAAACCTAAAAAGTTGTAACTCTCGCCAATCTAACTGCGTGCGATAGCGATTAAGTTCACCTGCCGCAGAAGAGCCGCTTCTTAACGCTGTAAAGCCAGCGGCAATTTTCGCTCTGGTTTTTTCACTAAGTCCATCAGCAGTTTCTGCTGCTTCTTGACAAGTCAAAGACCAATTATCTACGATATCCTGAAATTCTGCCCTATCTGAAAACGGGAAGTTACTAATAACAGGCTGTGAACGACAAGCGGCATTAACTTGTGCCCAAGCTTCTCGTTCGTTATCCTCGCCAATATTTTCCCAATTCCAAATACCCTCTGTACGAGATCCGTCTGTTTTTTGAACTCCATCTTCGTTGACTGATTGGAAAATATCTCTAGAGCCATGTAGCGCTACAGGCGGATAACTGCCAAAAGCCGCATAATACCCAGAAAGGCAATTCTCTAAACGTTGTAAGCGAATTATTGTCTTAACGCGACGAGCCTGCTCATCGTTGGATGCAACAAGATTAAAAACCAATGTCATCAATGTCGCGAGTACCGCGACAACTATGAGCATCTCAACGAGAGTAAAGGCTTTTTTCATAATTACATCGCTCCTCCGCCAGAAACCTTGGAGATAATACCAATCATAGGCAAGAACATAGCGATAACAATCGTACCAACAACAACTGCGAGAACAATAATAAGAGCGGGCTCAATAGCAGCAGTCATACCCGCTACGGCATTATCAACTTCGTCATCGTAAGTATTTGCGACTCTTGTCAACATGTCGGCCAATGCACCAGTTTCTTCACCGACTTCTACCATCGAAATAACCATCGGTGGGAACACCCAGCATTGTGAAAGAGGCTGTGTCATACCTTCACCCTCTTTAACAGCATCATGGACATTTTGAAGCGCGGTAGAAACGACTCTATTGCCGGTAGTATCGCGAACGATAACTAGAGACTGAAGAATCGGCACACCAGAAGAAAGAAGCGTACCCAATGTGCGCGTAACGCGAGAAACGGCCGTTCTCTGAACCAATGTACCAGTTACTGGCATTTTAAGAGAAAGCCAATCGTAAAAATGTGCTCCTTGAGGAGTTTTGCCGACAATCTTTTTGATTACAACTATTGCAGCGATAAACGAGGCCACCACAAAGCCATTATTTTGAACAAACTTTGACGCGTTAATAACACACTGCGTAATGCCAGGCAACTTATCACCACCCATCATATCAGCGAATACCTGCTCAAACTTAGGAATGACGGTGTAAAGCAAAAATGCCGTAATGCCGACAGCAGCACAAAGAACAACGACAGGATAAATCATCGCACCCTTAACTTTGTTTTTAATCTTCTCTGCCTTTTCTGCAAATTCAGCTAGACGACCGAGAACAACTTCAAGAACACCGCCTGCTTCGCCCGCTTTAACCATGTTTACATAAAGATTATCGAAAATCTTCGGGTGAGCTGATAGAGCCTCGGAGAACGTTCCTCCAGAAGAGATGTTCTCACTAATAGCCTCTAAGGCCTCCTTCATCTGCGGATCTTTCATCTGACGCTTGAGAACATCCAAACCTCTCATCAGCGGGAGACCAGCATTAACGAGAGTAGCGAGCTGGCGGGTAAATTGAGTAAGGACTTTCGTTTTTACTTTGCCGCGCATCCAGGAAGGAAGCTTAATGTTGAGATTAATCTCAGTATTAAGACCAGTTCCTTTTTTCTTCGTCTCTGGCTTTTTAAACCTATCAGCAACAGAAGAATTGCCTTTACGACCAGCGGGATTAGAGGAAGATTTTTCCTGTTGAGGAGCGTTAGCTTGGCTCTTCACTTCACCAAGGGCAGTAGGGAAAAGATGCTGCGCACGAACAGCGGCGATAGCTGAAGCTCTATCTGCAGCTTCAATTTGGCCTTGAACCTCTGCACCTGAGGAATCTTTCGCAATATATCTAAATGTCGCCATATGAAAAACCTTATAATTTTTGTTTTCTGCTATTATATCAAAAAATCTGACTTAATTGGAAAAGAATTTGCAGCATAGTCCCGGAAAGTAGTGTACATGGTCTGCGTTTAGCATAAACACACACTACTTAGCAAAAAAGCAATTTCTCAGCACATGCTAATGAAATTTAATAACGCTTTATCAAAATATAGAAATACTGGACACTATCAACAAAGACAACCTATTTCCATTTTGACACCCATTTGCCAAATACAAGACACTGTCGGTAAAATATAAGAATCAAATCAATGTCTAAAATGACCACAGA
>JAGBZX010000042.1 GCA_017628025.1 Kiritimatiellia bacterium
ACTCTCCGGCGTTTCCTCTTTACGTGCACACGAACCGAACACCCAAAGCTTTTCGGCTTTGTGCGCCCTTGCGACAGCGTATATCTCATCACGCGCGGCCTCTTGCGACCGCGTTGCGGCTCGTTGCTTCGCAACTTCGGGCGACCTGATCGCTCCGCGACAGGCGCATCTCGCACATATCTCATCAAGCATGCACATACTAGTAGTAATTCATCCTTGTAAAAACATATTTATTATATCATTTTTGCGTCGATAATGATAGACGCGAAATTTTAATTAGTATTGCTGCGCTCCCTTGTTAGGATTCCGCGGCTCCTCCCTTCAACCGTGCATTGTGCCACAGCGAATTAAAGGTTTTGCCCTCGATTAGTTTAGAGTTCAGAGTTTAGAGTTCACTAACGACTAACAACTAATCACTAGCCACTAACTCCCTCACTCCTAACTCCTTCACTCACCCACTAACCTTCAGGCCATTTGGCAGGTTTTCTGCAAGCTTGCCCCCACCTCTCTCAAAGATCATTCATCGCTCATCACGATATAGCCAACAGTCCTTACCCTCCATCGGCTTAAATTCAATCAGCTCGCGGCCATCCGATTCCCGTCAATCATCCTCGACGGCAACCTAACAGATTCAATTCCATTCCGCTTTCGTTCATCTTGAGATGAAAGCACGCTTTTAAAATAATCCTCCAATGAAGAAAATGACGAAGCTATCTCGCGTTTGATGCGCCAGATTTCCTCGAGCCCTTCATCATAACGTTTTTCTTCCGCAATCATTCCCGACCTCCTTCCTGCAACATTTGCGGAGTGCATATGCAAGGACATACATACCCTGTTTCATGGCATATCCGTTCCACCATTCACGAGTAACAACTCTCTTTATGTTTCATATTATATCAAGATTTAAACACAATATTGCGTACGCTGCGCAAGTTAGGTTTCCCCCACTCATCCTCTCACTCCTTGTTGGTTTAGCGTTTTGATTTAGGTGAAGAATTTAGGCGAAGCTGAACAATGGATATTTTCTTTCGTTTAAAAAGATATCACTCCGCATTAAACGAGGCTTCTTTATAAATTGACTTTTAAAAAGCACTACTTTACAACCTAAATCTAAAGATAGCTGGCTCAATAAAATGTATTTTTGTATCTAGTATAATCTTATTTTCTACATTCTTGAATTTAACATCTTCCCAATTACCATTATCCCCCAGTCTTTCAATTTTACTAGGCTTAGAACCATTAGGCAATATAAGCGGCAATTCGTCTAACGAATCATGCCCCGTATCAAGAACTGCCAAAATACGGTCTCCTGCCTTGCAAACTCCCCACTTCAACAAAATTTCAGCATCCATCGGGTAATATGGCGCATCATAACCTAGCTTGCAAAGATACTCGATAAACTGAGCCTTGAACGTCTGGTTATAAAAGCTAAACGGCGCGCCAAGCCCCACACCGGCAGGCAGACAATTCGCCAACACCAGAATCTCCCCTCCTAATTCATTGCAAAACCTTATCGCACCAGGAGTCAGCGGCAGTGCCTCTTTCGTAAGCCCGGAAACACGATGGTAATACATTGATAATATTTCCGCCTTTGGACTAATGTTAGTTATCTTTACAGGATTGGGCTTCGTCATTATAGGACGTTTATTTTCTAATATAACTTCATACGAGGCTATCTTGCCGTCCCATTTCTCAATCTTACAGCCGATTTCTTTCGCAAAGCCGCGCTTTACCAGCGCCATTGCTCCCGCACCATCAACAATAAGCTTTTTTGAAAGCAATCCCTTTATGTCGTCATCTGACAAAAGTTTGATATCACCTCCCGACAACGCAGCGATATTACTCTCGGCCTTGGTGTTGGCATACGCTATGCCCATACGTCCTAAAATCGCGCCGCCCCAATTTGAAAATGACTTTTGAGTTTTCAGCGAAAAATACGGTTCTTTGGGCAGCGGAACCTTAACTCCTGACCAGGTAACGGACAATTTCTCTATCGCCTGATAAAACCCCTTGTAGCGAGATAGAATCTTACGATATGCCAGTCCGCTTTCCACCTCCCACTGGACATTACGCGTTATCCAGATCTTGGCACCCTTGCACCCTTCCAGAAGCGACATGACAATGTGACAATTCAAATCGCGCGCACTCATGGAATATCTATTCTGCGGACACGTGTCCGGCTCAGCCAAAACTATTATGTCTTCATCTATGCTGGCTAATTGGATCGCCGTTTTATGAAGCCAATCCGGAATATTCCTCGCCGTCTCCTGACAATATCTGCCGTTATTTAATCTGACTACGGGCCGTTGTCCCTTCGCAGCAACCGCTCGTGCTATCTGGCTAGCATGGCGGGCATCACTGACCGTGCAGCAAAACATACCAGGCATCTCCGGATTGCCCATGCCATCACGAATTATATTTACCAGCCCCATTATCGAATCTTCCAACACCCTATCGTATATGCGCGCAAGTTTTAGATCCGTTTTAAGACTTGCGACCAAATCTGCCCTGCTCCATTTTTTACCTGTTTGCCGCTCCATCTCTTTGAGATGCAGCGGACAGAAACATCCATCCCGACCCGTGATTAAACGAGTATCGTCGTCAACCATAAAATAGTCAGGACGAACTTGAGAAAGCGTTTCCACCTGATTTTTTATGTAGTTCCTGAACTCTTCTCCTAATGGACAAAAAATATACTTCTCGCTGCCGTCAGAAGCAATTACTTTCTGCCATGGCGTCTTACTGTTTGGCACCCACCCATGTCCCATGGTAGCCTGAAACATCAGACCAAATCTGCCTTCGCCCATTAGCCCTTTCATTTTCATCAAGCGCGGCAAATAAGCCTTCGCCTTGTCGAAAACCGGATCACCTTCTGGCGTTAGCGTAACAGAAAACGCAGAGCTGTCTATTATGGTATTTTCGAAAAGCCAACGCTGATCGGCAGCTATCTCTTCTTCATGGCCCTCCTGGATGCCGACAACATTAAGCCACCTAGAAAGCTCCGTCGCATTTGCATAACATGACGCGACAAAAACACTGGCAATAAAAAATAGTCTCATTTGAACTCCTTAAATCAGCGCTTAGTCCTTTATCAAATCTGAAAGATGCATTGAGTGCGAAGCTTTTAAAAGCACTAAGTCACCTGCAGAAACATCCAACCGAAACTTCTTTTTTAATGTGGCGACATTCTTGTATACAAGATTGCACAAACACCTTGAACTCATCTCCCCTACGCCAATAACAAGCTTAAAGTGAAATTTCATCGCATATTCAAAAACCTCACGATGCTTTTCTAAAGCGTTTTCACCTAATTCAAACATATCTCCAAGAACCAAGGTTTTATGCCCACTACACTTCATCTCTGCAAAGGCGTCTATCGCCGCTTTCATTGACTCAGGGTTTGCATTATACGAGTCATCAATAAATTTAACACCCCACTTCTCAACTTCACGCCAACGCTCTCCTGGAAGAGAGAAATTATTTAACCTTTCCTCACACTCTTGCTGAGAAACACCTAACGCCCTTGCCACTGCATAAGCTAGCGACATATTTGTCTTATTATGCACCCCTGGCAGTGGACACTCAAAAGGCGCGCTTTCAACCTCATCCCACCTAAACGACAAATCCTTTGCCCTTTTTAAAAGCGTTGTTTTCTCATTAGCAATTGCTTCCTTTGAACCAAAATGTTCCATATGAGCACTGCCTAGAGAAACAAGAACTCCAATATCAGGCTCGGCTATATCACAAAGCGTTGCTATTTCACCAGGATGATTTGTGCCCATTTCTACTACAAGAAACTCTGCATCATCCGGACAGTTCAATATAGTCATAGGCAGACCAATATGATTATTAAAGTTACCCTCTGTCGCAGGACAATTTAAAAACACTCTCAAAAACTCTTTCGTCGTTGTTTTACCAGACGAGCCTGTCACCCCAATAACTTTAGCTTTTAACGAACGACGTTTCTCTAGGGCTGCTGCATGAAGTTCGCCTAATCCATTAATTATCCTAACTGCTCCTGCTGCTTTTGCTGCATCTATAAAATCTCTACCATCTACCTTCTCGCCCTTTAACGCCACAAAGCCCATACCTGGCTCTACCTTACGTGAATCGAATGTAAATTTCATAAAATACCTTTCTAAATCAACTTAAATTGTTTTTGATTCTTTGTTTTAAAAATAACATAAACTAATGCTATAACTAATGTAACTGTTGTATTTAAAGAATCTATCGACCTGAACGCATATTCCGATAAAGGGAAATTAACGCCCATATACGCACAAAGACCGCGCCAAGCCAAAAACCCTCGCGAAAGAACAAATAAAGAGCTAACAAAAAGTATCCTCAACATCTTTGAACTAGGATTTTTAAGTAAATCCTTTAGTATCGCATAAACTAACAAATAACATATTGCATGACCATAAACTTGTGTGTATGTCCATGAAGAAGCAACAACCAACGAAGGCATGATAAAAATCAAATAATCATTCTCATCTCTTAAACGCCAGGTCATAAAAACACAAAGTAAGATGCCAATAAAAAGCCCTATTAAAATATCTATTGAATTTGAGAAATATCCACAAAAAATAAGCGGCCATGTGCCAGAGCCATAAAAAAGTTCTGCATTTGCCGCAGGCCCTTGTATTAAAAGCTCTATGAGTGAAGTCTTACATAGATACGATGGCAAAAGAGATGCACCTAAGCAAACTGCAACGGCTATAAAACATGCGAAAAACTTTTTACGAATCAATAAAGGTATCGCTAAAAGAATCGCAGATTGGGGCTTAACCATAGCAAGTGCCCAACAAACTCCAGCTACAACTTGATTGCCTTGAGATAAAAAACGTGCCGTTAAAATTGAAAACAACAAAACAAAAACCACAAAATTTCCCACAGATACATTTGACCAAAGCAAATATGAAACTACTATAAATGGAACTAATGAAATAATTTTTTTATCATCTTCATCAAAAGTATCATCTAAAAATGACCTTGTTATCTTAATAAGAAAAAAACAAGACAAAAGCATTAAAAGAGAATAAACAAACCAAGCAACACCTCGCGGCAACAACGCAAATGCCATCATATACGAATACTCCCAAGGAGCATAGGCATTAACCATCTTTGTAAAGCCCTCTGGCACTGGCTGCTTAGGAATGTTTGAAACATATGGATGTAGTCGCACTTCTTCATTCCATATATCAAAAGGATTGACGCCCTTTAACAAACATTCAATTTCATTTATTCGCAAATTAAAATCGACTCTCTCTGCTGGAGGGAAAACACAAGTAACAGCCATGAAGAAAATTAAAAAAGCTGTTAAGAGGAGTAAATAAAATGAAAGATTCTTCTTCATTAAGCGAAGAGGTTATATCTAACTATGCACCAAAGAGCCCTGAAACCGTCTCGCCAGCCAATCTTCTTGCCCTCATTAAATGTTCTAGGGCGATAGCTAATGGCGATTTCTACGACCTTCCAACCATAAATGCGCATACCTTTTGCGACATAAGCTATGCACTCTGGCTCAAAGCCAAAACGCTTCTCTCTTAGCATAGGCGTGATTTTGCCAATCACATCAGCAGTAAATAGCTTATAACAAGTTTCCATATCCGTTAATGTCATATCAGAGAACATATTGGAAAACATCGTAAGAAACTTATTCATCATCGTGTGCCACCACCTAAGAATTCGACGCTCTGACTGCTGCAGATAACGAGAACCAAGTACGACTTGAGCTCGACCCTCTGTTAATGGGACAAGCATTTTAAGATAATCCCTTGGGGAATATTCTAAATCAGCATCCTGAATACAAATATAATCGCCAGTTGCAACAGAAAAGCCAGTTTTAAGAGCCGCGCCTTTACCTTGATTTACAGAATGTTGAAAAACTTTAATTTGATCATTCTCTTTTGATAGATTCATAGCCAGCTCATAGCTTCCATCTTTAGAGCAATCATCAACAATTATAATTTCTACTAAGATATCATCTCTAAACGCCTCTAACACCTCGTTAACTATCTTTGCGAGGTTTTCTGCCTCATTATAGCAAGGTATAACAACGCTAAGCTTACCCGACATCATACGCGCTTGCCTTTACCATTAAAAATTGCATAAACTAGAATAAAAATACCGCACAAGAATGATAAAATATTTAAATACGCTGGAAGTGATAACGTTATTGGAGATTTATTCTCTTGTGCTTTTTTTATTACTCCTACTAAAACTGGCTGCCCATTTCTAGTGTTAGAAAGTAGCACTAGGCGCTTAGATTGAACCATTGCCCTTACATTTGGATTCATAAGCTCTGATGGATTAATAATTGTCATATCCATCATTGCCCCTTGGCGTCGCGCCTGACCAACATAGATTGGAGCACAATAAACTGCATCTCGGCGAACTAAATCAACAACTCCAACAATTAAAAGTATCAAAACTAAATGTGGTATAAACTTTAAGAAATTTGCTTTAGTATTAAAAGTATTAACGAGAAAATCTACACCAAAAGCTGCCAACACGCATATTGAAAACTCTGTTAAATGATGCCATTTAACAGGCGCTCTTAAATAATCGCCGAACGGCAAAAGATAAACGCACCTATAAAGTAGTTCAAAATATCTACCAAAAGAAAGCAAACAAAAAACTATGGCACTAACAAAAAAGAACATAACAAATTTATCTTTTCGAATAAGGCCAAAAATAATACCTATAAGCGCAAGTACACAAGTCACCAAGCCAACATATAGCGAATGCTGGCGATAATTGCCTTCTTTTGCACCATATGGTCTACCGAGACTACCCGTGTATGGCTTCACTCCAGTTTGATAATATGAACCAGACAAAAGTGTCACTAGGCAGCTGGTATCTCCATTAATGCGAGGGATAAAAAACTCAATGGCTTCTTCTGGGGGAAGAGACCAATTTGTAACAAAAATCCAACGCTTTTCATCGTTAGTTTTATCATTTACATTAGTTAGAGTTTGACCTTGTGAAATTTGAGCATCACGCCCTGCAAGATCTTTAAAAATCGCATTATAAAACCCTGATGAGCCAACAATAAAAAGAGCAACTAGCGCAATGAGCATACCTTTAAAAGGAATTTTTTTATGCTCAATAAGTCTAAAAATAAAATACGAAGCTTCAAACACCGAAAATAAAAGCCAAAGATCGGTTTGCCAATAAGACGCCCATCCAAGCGACGCGCCTAAAAGAAGCCAATTCTTAAGTTTGCCCTTTTCTAAGGCTCTATCAATTAAGCCAAATGGGAATAACCCATAAATCATCCAAATAAACCAACTACCGTGGCCTGCAGAAAAAAGCGTAAACCAATAACCTGAAAAAGCCAGTAGTAAAGCACCGCCATAAGAAGCTAACCTGCTAAGTTTTCGGCCCCGCAAAAAATACGCCGTTGCTAGCGCGGCAAAATAAGGGCCAATGGCATAATTAAACTCTTGCCAAAAAAAAGGAGAACCTACTAACTTATATACGTCACTAGGTAGAAACTTGCCATTATCTGCCCATTGCCTCAACCATTCAGAAAACCAATAAGGCGAGTATACAATTGGACTATCTGGCATCACAGGGGCAAAATCAAGCGACCACGTGCCCCAGAAAACGAAAGCCGCCCCCACTGCGTATATCGCAGTGAAGGCGAGGAACCAAGCGTACTTTGGCCTAAGCCGCATTACGCAATTTTGCCAAGCGCAATAAGCGCGAAAACCATCGTAAAGATAGCAACCGTCTCAACGATACCAAGCGCGGCAAGATAGTTTGTAAAGCCTTGATTTGTTTCAGCCTGTGCGTCACAAGCACCTGCCCCAGCACGCCCCTGGAAGAGAGCTGAAAGACCGATACCAAGACCAGAAAAAATACCTGCGACAAGAACAGGAAGCCCTGCACCAGCAGAAACATTGCCGACCTTACCAAGCATAATAAACATAAGAATCATACCGTATAGAGTCTGCGTAATAGGTGCACCAACAAACGAGAGAAGAAGAAACGGTGCTGGCTTATTAGCTGCATAACACTTCTTCCATGCGCCTACTGCGGCTGCTGCGGCGTAACCAGTACCAAATGCGGAACCTGCCGCACTCAAACCCAAACAGGCAATCGCGCCTGCAACAATCATATATGCATCCATTTTATTACTCCTTTGTTTTCTTAAACGGTTTAAAAGCGTACCCCGCCCAGGATATGCCCTTGTGATTAGAAAATTCTAGCGTATTAAGTCTTACTGCATGAACAAGTATCGATAGACCAGCCATAGCAAGATTTAGCCCGTGGCCAACAATAAGTATCGCCACCATCAAAACTGACATTATTGCTTTAATATACCAATCATCTGCGCCTAAAAGAAGTCCTGTCGCCATAGAATTGAAGTTTTCTGCAACCTTAACTGACGCTAGCCCCACCGCAAAAAGTCGCACATAAGAGATAATATCACCTAAGGCACTCATAATATTAAGAGGCAACATACCCAACTCCGCACCTCGCGATTTAAGCTCTGCTGGCTTAACAGTAAATCCAAAAACTGCGATAAGCGAAACGCCAAAAACATAAAACATTACTTTAGGAATCGAAGCGAAAATACCTACAATTGAATTAGTTACGAAATACATAAATAGCAGTATACCCGCCCAACCGAATTCTGCAATTGCTGTCGAATCGTTTATCTTACAGATACCATTCCATAAACGCGCCAAAATCAAATGGCTGACACCAATTGTAAAGCAAAGTAACATCATATTTTGGTAACTTGGATCTGCTAACCATTGCACAGTTGGCCAATCTTTAAACCATGGTATTTGAGCGCCGAACCAAGTATTAGAAAGTAACCCCCAAAGGACAGTTGACGCAGAGAAAACTGTCATCATAATTAGCCAAGATCTAATAACTAAATTACCTGGGTTTTGACGATATTTCTTCCACCCAAAAAGCGTAGCAGCTAAAAATATAGCACCGTATGCGCCATCACCCACTAGCATCGCAAAAAACAAGGAGAAATAACACATAAATGGCACTGAAACATCAGCCTCTGTATAGGCAGGAGCAATGCCTAAGCCATCAAAAAGCGCCTTAACAGGCTTAAAGAATTTCGGTGGTGTGACTAGCGTTGGTGGATTTTCTTCTGTCGTTGGGTCTCTTAAAAGAACACCCCAACCATTCTCTGAAGCTACCTTGCGCAATTTCTCAAGCGAAGTTTCCGCAACCCAGCCAGAAATAACAGCCAATTCACCTTTGGAAGACATAATCTCTGCGGCAGCTTCAAATTTTATGCGATCCTCAAGACTTGGAAACTCGGCAAGAATTAATTTCTCATCTACCAAGGCGAGTTTTGAGTCAACTATGCGAATTCTGTTTTCAACGCGATCTAGTTTCTCAATAAATTTCGAAAGCCTCATTGATGGAAGCTTTTCTGGAAGCTCAACATAATCTCTAAGACCTGCTACATCTTTAAGTAATTTCTCTGCTAGGACAGGATCGAAATCACCATAGCAAGAATATTTGCGAATTTCTGCATTAAGTCGGTCGCGCTCTTCTTCTAACTTTGCTTTATCTGCAGCTAAAGCCAGAACGCCGCCTACTGAAAGAGGCCTAAGATCAGCATCCTTGTCTTCTGAATTTTCGCGCGCCTTACGCACTAAACGAACTGCTGTTGCAGCGTCAGCAGCCTCTCTACGAGCATCCGCAAACGACACACCAGAAGCCTCAGACAAATCAATATGCACTGCACCAAGCTCGCGAAGACCTAGAAGCGTCGCTTCTTTAGAAGAGGCGATGCAAATAAGATCAAGATGTTTCATTGGCACGATCATGTCGCTGGAACCCTCGATTTTGCTATTTTGCCGCGAGTAACTGCTGCGGTTTGCTCATCACCAAGCGCAATTTTGATAACTCGTATAGCTTCTTTGCAACCTGGTATTTTAACTTTTTCAAAAAGATTAACTCTCTGAGAAGTAAGCTGTAACTCAACAGAAACCAATCTAAGCTGTTCTTCAAATACGATTCTCTCAGCCTTTAGATTAAGCATTTTTAAAATCGCATCTGACGCGTCATCAAGCCACGCTGGCGTGCTCCATGTATCAACCCTCTTAACTTTAGCATCAATACCCTCAAATGTTGGAATTGTAACGCCAGCAATATTGGCGGTCGATGTTTTAATTTTTTCAACATCGACTAAACCTTCTAAATAACTCTCTGCAGTCATTAATAGTCCAGCCCATGTAGAAATTTCTTCGCGAAATTTCTCTTCACGAGACGCTACATCTTCTGCCTTTTGTGAAATCGACGCTATTTCAGATTGAAGTTGAAGTTTTTTAAGTTGAAGCATAGGCAAGAAGCGCTCAAAACGCTTTAGCGCATCCATCTGCGCCTTAAGTTCTGTTTTGGTTAGTTTAATTCTTGCCATATTAAACTATCACCTCGTCTTAAATGTAGCTGGAGATTCTTGAGGGCGCTCTACAAGCATCGCCTCCGGCAGATTAGCCAATATCCCGTTAGGTCTAGGCTTACCATTAAAAGTTGTATAAGTCTCAGCGTATTTCACTTGTGGTGAACGCTGGAGCCCGCGCATTTTAGCTTGAGAGACCTTTAGTTTTACAAGTTCATCATCCTCATTTTGACACTTGTATTTACGAAGCATCTCTACTTTATTATCCATAACCGATGTTATGTCAACAGAGTAAAGAGGCGTCCACGCACGCGTCTGAGAAAGTAGAACCTCGTAATAATAAAGTTCAGCGCGGCACTTTATACGCTTCATTGCAATATAAGTGGCAGCCGCCGTCATAACGTGATCGGGGTGGCTATCCACGGGCCAATGAGTGAAAATAGCCACTGGTTTGTATTTATCAAGAATACGAATCACCTGTTCTACTGAAGAACTCGGAGCATAAGCCTTTGAATCTATCTCGTCAATAAAATGAGCGGTTGCACCTAAATACGCACACGCCTCACGTTCTTCTTGTACGCGAATGCGAGCTGTTGAGCCGTCAATAAAGCCAGGCTTGCCTAAACCAAATTCACCACGCGTGTAATCTACAATATGAAGGTTGTATTTGCCCGTCTTAGCCAACAAGAACGCTAACCCGGCAAAACCTTCGCTGTCATCTGGATGAGCACCTATAAAAACAATATTTGGCCGCCCTTCAATAAACGCAGGAGTATTTGATGCTGTCGCAGTAACTACTGACATCATCAATATCGAAAGCGCTAGTAGAATAAATCGGTTCATTTATAAGCCCCTATTGAAATATTTTCAAGTATTATATCATTTTCAAGGCTTTAAATAAAGCCTACAATGGCAAAAGCCATGATATTGACTATCCGCAAGTTGATTACAAAATTCCTCGCAAGGACAGAAGTTTTCTGGCGTTTTAGCTAACCTGCAAGGACAAAAACCTTCTTTGCGTCTTAATCCAGCTCGCACTATCGACCTAGTTTTCTCGTCTGGATTTTCAATTACACCATTTGAAATAAATGCCTCACGAATCAAGGTAGAATTTTCTTTAGTCCTCGGAAAAACCTTAAATTCGCAAATTTTTACAAGCTCCGAAAAATCCTTCCATTTCTCCAAATCGGCTCGGCAATCCTCTCCTACAATAAAGTAAAGCTTCGCTCCGGGATACTCCAAAGCGATTTCTCGCACTGTATCTATCGCATAAGAAACGCCACCACGGTTTATTTCGCGAGCATCTACTACCGCTTTTTCGATACTAGAAAAAGCATCACGAACCATTTCTAGCCTATCCCAAGGAAGTTTATGAAGCGAAGAGCCGGGCTTAAAAGGACTTTCTGCTGCGGGTACTACTATCAGTTTATCAAGTCTCAAGTCATCAATAGCATTACGAGCCATTGAAACATGGCCGTAGTGAATTGGATTAAAACTGCCGCCAAAAATACCTATATTCATTGGTCTTCTGTAACTCTAAGAACCTCACTAATACTCGTGACCCCAGCAAAAATCTTATCCCAACCGTCTTCACGAAGGGTTTTCATACCTTTTGAAAGCGAGATATTGCGCAATTGCGTAGCATTTTCGCGAGCAACAATAGCGCGTTCAATTTCTTCATCAACTTCAAGAACTTCAAAAAGTGCCCTTCTGCCGCGATAGCCTGTGCGCGAACAACTATCACATCCGTGAGGTTCAAATATTTTATCTGACTTAGGTGGAGTTGACAGCGTGTAATACTTCATATCAAGCGGCACCTCTACGCGGCATTTTGGGCAAAGACGGCGACAAAGACGTTGCCCCATAACACCGGCAACTGCCGACGCAATTAAAAACGGCTCCACGCCCATATCAATAAGTCGTGGGAACGCGCCGGCTGCGTCATTAGTGTGCAAAGTAGAGAACACCATGTGACCGGTTAACGAAGCATTAATTGCGATTTCTGCCGTCTCTTTATCACGAATTTCACCAACCATGATAATATCAGGATCTTGACGAAGAAATGCCCTTAATGCTCGGGCAAAATCCATACCAATTTCAGGCTGCATCTGGACTTGGTTTATGCCAGGCATATGATATTCAATGGGGTCTTCTGCCGTCATTATGCGAACATCAATTTTATTAACCTCGCTCAAGAACGAATACAAAGACGTTGACTTACCTGAACCTGTGGGACCTGTTACAAGAAATATACCGTTAGGACGATGAATAATTTTATCAACAACTTCAAAGTCGCGAGCATTAAACCCTAAATCGTCCATCTTAACGAAACTTCCAGCCTTGGCAAGAAGTCGAAGAGAAATAGATTCACCATATGCCGCAGGCATTGTTGAAACACGAATATCTATATCCTGGCCCGCAATGCGAATACTTATACGCCCGTCCATTGGCAGTCGCTTCTCTGCAATATCCAAATCTGCCATAACCTTTATACGAGAAATAATAGCGGATTTAAGACGATTGAGCTGTGGAGGGACATCTACCTTATGAAGCATCCCGTCAATACGATAGCGAATACGAAGCTCGGTTTCCTGTGGCTCGATATGGATATCTGTCGCCCCTTGTCTATCTGCTTCAACAATAATTTGGTTTACAAACTTTACAATCGAAGCCTCTTCACCAGCCTCATTTACATCAATCTTAGTTAACGAACCAAAATCTTCATCTATCGAATAACGACCGTCTTCGATCATTTTTTCGATAGCATCTGCACCAACACCATAGTAGCGCTTTATAGCTTTTTCAATATCTTCTTTAGGAGCTATTGCCTTAATAACACGCTTAGCGCAAGCCATCCTAACACCTGCTTGAGAGGCTGTCTCAAAAGGGTTGTCGCTTACAATAGTAACTGTCGAAGCATCACATCTTATAGGCAATATACCATACTGATAAACTACGCTAGCAGAAAGCAATGTAAGTGCCTCTGGCATAGGCTGGTATGTCTCAAGGGGAATATATTCCAAACCCAAAGCAGAAGCTAGAGCTTCTAATACTTTAGACTCCTTTTCTCCGCCAAATTTAACAGCCGCCTCTTTGAGGCTCATGCTAGGATTACTTATACGCCCTTGCAAAATGCGCGCAATTGCCTCATCTGAGAAGATTCCTGATGAGCTTAGTATTACTTTTGAAAGATTTTCACTTTGCATTTAAAGCACCAGTCAATTGTGAAACTTTAGTAAAGGATTTTCTGCTACAGAAGTCTTTTATGCCGTCATAGACCTCAGAGACTACACCAGGATTAGAAAATAGCGATGTACCAACTGCAACAGCCGTAGCGCCTGCTAGCATAAGCTCCACAGCACCCTTCCAATCGTAAACGCCACCCATCGCTAAAATTGGCAAATCAACTGCACGTGAAGCTTCATACACGAGCTTCACCGCCACTGGATGAACAGCTCTACCTGAAAGCCCGCCAGAACCATTTGCTAATACTGGACGCATATTCTCAACATCAATCACCATCGCTGGAATTGTATTTATTAATGAAAGTGCATCTGCTCCTGCATCTTTACAAGCCTTAGCATAAGGAGCTATATCGGGAACATTAGGTGCTAGCTTAACAAAAAGCGGAAGTGTTGTAGCTGCTCTTACTGCTGAGACTACTTGGCTTAAAACAGATATATCTTGACCGAATGTATGACCACCTTGCTTAACATTCGGGCAACTTACATTCATCTCAATAGCATCGACGTGACCTGTCATCGCCTTTGCTACTTCAGCATACTCTTCAATTGATCCGCCCCAAATGTTCGCAATGAGTGGTGACTTTACATTTTGCCTATACCATGGGACAATCATTTTTACAAATGTTTCTACTCCCACACCTTGAAGACCAATGGCGTTGACTAATCCTCCTGGAACTTCAGCATGGCGCGGCATCTGATTACCAGGCCATGGGTCTTTACGAATACCTTTGGCAGTGACTGCACCGATTTTCGAATAATCAACTGCACCAATATACTCAGTACCATAACCAAACGCACCACTCGCAGTTACGATAGGCGAAGAAAGTTCAAGCGCGCCAAATTTGACGCTCATATCTATATCGTTCATCTGTCTATTAACCTTGAAAGAAAACCATCTAGTAAATTCGCCATTAACGGTTTGGCCGCGGCACCTGACTTAAGCACCTCTTCATGACAGAGGCTCTTACCTGCGATACCTGCAGCAAAATTGCTAACAAAGGAAATGCTCGCTACTTCAATCCCACAGGCATGAGCAAAAATAGCCTCCGGCACTGTTGACATACCGACAACATCGCCGCCTTGCGCTTTATAGGAATTAATCTCTGCGGGAGTCTCATAAACGGGGCCAGTAGTAAAAACATACACCCCTTCCATTATGCGCTGACCGATTTCTTTAGCAGATGAGTGAAGCAAATCTTTCATATGCTTAGAATAGACATTCGTCATATCCGGGAATCTCTCACCCCACTCTTCAATATGAGGGCCTATAAGAGGATTTTGTGAAACGGTGTTAATATGATCTCGCACAATAACAAAATCGCCAGGTCTAAGCGCAGGATTAATACCTCCAGAAGCATTAGTCAACAAAAGCCTCGGGCAATTCATTCTTCGCAAAATCTCAACAGGCAAAACAACTGGTCCCCATCCCTCACCTTCGTAATAATGGCGACGCCCCCGCCAAACAACTATATTAGAATTTTTATACCTAAAAACGACCAACTCCCCGGTATGTCCTTTTACTCCCGTTTTTCCAAGGCCAGGAATGTCTGAGTAATCGATTTTTACGACGATATCTGAACTTTTTATAGATAAATCCCAGCCGCTACCTAAAACAAGCCCCAGCTTAGGAGGCTCCTTAAAGCAGACATCTGGCAAATATGCAGCTGCGTCGTCGAAAAATTCTTTAGTCATTTTATTTTGCTAACTTCTGTTTAAGTTCCTTAACTTCTGCCTTAAGCTTAGAGAAAAACTTTGGTAAAAGCACTCTGCCACCAAAATCCTTCATTGGCTCAGCGGGAGTTCCAATAACATACTTGGTAGACCCATCAAGCGTCTGCGAAACACCAGCCTGAGGGCCAACTTGCACGCCATCGGCTATTTTGATATGACCGGAGATGCCTGCCTGCGCCCAAATCAAACACCCAGCACCAATCTCTGTTGAACCAGCTATGCCGCTTTGTGCGATAAGCCCAGAATAGCCCTTTATTTTAACGTTATGACCAACCTGAACTAAATTATCAATTTTTGTCATAGGTCCAATATATGTGCGACCAATACGTGCTCTATCAATCGTCGTATTGGAACCTATCTCAACGCCATCAGCGACCTCAACAATGCCAAGCTGCGGTATTTTCTCAATTGTAAGTTGACCCGATTCTGTCATCTTAGTATTAAAGCCATAACCATCACCGCCAAGTCTTACGCCCGAATGCAGTATACATGAAGCGCCAACTTTAGTTCCTTCACGCAAAGTAACCTGAGGATAAATATGAGTTAACGAACCAACGCGGCAAAATTCACCGATAAAAACTTGAGCCTCAATTATAGCACCATCTTCAATAACACTACCGCTCTCTACGATAGTATAGGCACCAATATGAACATCCTTGCCAATAGTTGCCCCTGGAGAAATGATAGCCGTTGGATGAATACCAGCCTCACGCTTGGGGCTAGGTGGCGCAAGAAGACTAGCAGCCTTAATGCACGCTTGATTGGGCTCTTTCACGCGAATAATCGAACATGGCGCACCGTCCTGCCAATCTTCTGGCAGAAGAATCGCTGACGCCTTAGTTGAGCCCACACTTGAGCGATGCTTAGTATCCTTACAAAAACTTAAATCGCCCGCGCGGGACTCTTCGAGCCCAGCACAAGCGGTAATTTCAACATCATCTCCCTCAAGCGTCCCCTCAAGGAACCTAGCTATTTCACTTGCTTTCATCCTTTTCATCTCCAGATTTCTTAGCCTTAGCAGGGTCAACGCCAAGTTCTTTAAGCATAAGATCTGTTACGTCAACTGCTGGCTTAAAATAACAAGTTGCGCTTTTATCTAAGATAAACTCATATCCCTCACGCTCTGCAAATTTTTTAATTTTTTTACGAATACTCTCCGTTTGCTTTTTAAGCATTATCGCCTCAAGGTCTTGTAGTTCACGCCTTGCATTCATCGTCTCGGTTTGGAAGCGCTGTTGAACTGCATAGAGTTTTTGTTGAAGTTGATTTAAATCAGCTTCAATCTTCGCCTTAGCCGAAGCTGAGAGCATAGGATTTCTATACTCGTCGGCAAGCTTTTTGCCTTCCTTCTGAAGTTCCTCTGCTTCGCTTTTTATAACATCAATACGCTTGTTGCAATTCTTTTCAGTAGAAAGAAGGATATCCTTGTTGGACTCATAATCTGGGTGATTACGCACTAAGACAAGTAAATCAACAACACCAGTTTTTGCTTCTACATTAAGTGCTACAGCAGCAACAAGAGCAAGAATAATAGCTTTCATCATAAACCTTTCTTTTATTAGAAATCATACCCAATTGTAAACGAGAAGAGTTCTTCTTCCGCTTCGTCTGGCTTTTCGATAGGAACGCCGAAATCAAGCCGGATGGGGAACATTGGAATATCAAGCCTTATGCCGATACCAACAGTCCACGCAAAATTATCGGAGAAGTCAAAGTCAAAATCATCAACACCAACGCAACCAAAATCAGTAAAGCCTGCTATACGAAGCATCTTAAAGACAGGTATCGTATATTCCAAATTAGCCACGAATAGCGTCTGACCGCCCCAAGGAATACTATCACCATTTTCTCTTGTGGCAAATGGCGCAACATTGCGGTATTCAATGCCGCGGATTGATTTAGGACCGCCTAAGAACATACGATTGTAAATCGGTACTTCATCAGAAATACCATCAATCGTTTCAAATCTAACACCTGCCATTAAAACATGGTGATAACGCTGCCATACATCAAAATAGTGACGGTGAATACCACCAATGCGCCAGTACTCATTGTCGCCAGCTGGGGCAAGATCAGCAAATATCTGCGTGCGAGAGCCCTGTGTCGGGATTCTGAAATTATTACGGGAATCATGACTCCAGAAAAGACGCAAAACAGGCTCAAGAGCGTCGCTATAAAGTTTACGCTCGTCTGTAAGCGAGACTTTCTTTTTATTAAACATCCATTCTCCATCTTCAACATCATCAAATTCAATAAGTTCACCAGAAAGCCTAAAGCCTAATCTACCAAATGGATCCCATGTACTCCAGAACTTTACTGGATAAGAAAGCGACGCTGAAGCTCCAGTACGAATAATATCGTATTCATCATACCAACGATTGCGACGATACGCATCAACTGAAAGCTCAAGGAAGCGACCGAAAAGATGAGGCTCTGTTATACTAAACTCATAGCTCTGAATACGGGGACCAGCCTGCGCGTAGACTCTAGCTTTCTGACCACCACCACGGAAGAATTTGCTGGGCGCAAAAATATCAAAGTTAGATTGAGAAACTTCTGCAGAAACATAGACGGAATCGACGCTGGAAGCTCCTACACCAACCATAAATGAGCCAGTATTCTTCTCCTCTACTTCATAGACCAAATCGCGATATTCGCAACCATTAGCGTCTTTGCCCGCTCCAGTAGGCTCAAGCTTATAAGAAACACGACTAAAATAACCTAAGTTCTCTAGGCGCTTGCGAGATGTGTCAGCGCGATCTACAAGCATCCTGTCACCAGGCGAGAGCGAGATTTCGCGGCGAATAACCATATCTTTCGTATAGTCGTTACCACGAATCTTTACAGATGATATAACTACGGCAACACCCTCTGTAACATCAAAAACCAAATCTACTACAGTTGGATCACTCTTTTGAGGAATACGCTTAATTCTAACATGAGAATCAGCTAATCCTAAGTCTCCAGAGCCGACGACGACCTCAATACGACGAGCGGCCTCTTCTAACTCTTTCTCACTAGCCGCACTACCAGCAACAGGCACATTACTCTTGCCACGAACGGCTGCTTCTGGATAACGAGTTAAGCCAGTGATAGAAACCTTACCGACCTTATAGAGAGGACCTTCTATAACTTTAAATATTACATCTTCAGCACCCTCTTTTATCGTCATGAATTTAGGCTTCTCAACTATAACATCAAGATAGCCAGCATCCTTGTAAACCTTGGCAATCTTACTTGAAGATTCAGCAAGCTCATCATCTGTTACAGGTTTATCAGCTAACCAACCTTTTACATTCCACCAAGGGAAATCTCCAATAGCGTTCCTAAGTTCAGACTCTTCTACACTATTTACGCCTACGAAAACATAATTTTTAATTTTTTTCTTTTTGCCTTCATCAACGAGAAGTTCCAGAGTAAACACACCCTCTTCATCTGCTTTAACAATCGGCGCAATCTTAGCATCGCGGAAATGCTTTTTGATGTACATTTTGCGCACACGTGCCGCAACCTCGGCAATATCTGACTGTCCATATCGATAGCCATCTTTAAGCCCAGCTTCTGCAGCAACCTTTGACGCACTTATCGCCTCTGCTCCTTCAACGACGATTGGCGCCTTATAAGTAAGTTTTCTTTTTACATAAAAGACAACTTCAACTCCTTTGGAAGTCTCGTTTACGTCGGCATTAACTTGCTCATAATTACCAGACTCAGAAAGAGCCAAGACGTCAGCAGATACCGTCTGAGCGTTGTATTGAGCGCCTGCTTTCGTTTTGCAGAAAGTAGCAACTGAAGATACGTCTCCACCAAAACCATCAAGAGCCCTTATCTTGACTTCAGAGACAGGTGCGGCGCACAAGGCGCCAGTTACGAGTGTAAAAGCAAAAAATAACCTTTTCATATTGAAGTATTTTATCAAAAACCCACTGAAACTTCAACTTCAGGCGACCAATAAAAAAATTTAAAAAAGACTATTGCATTAGATTTAGAATTTATGATATAATACGCACCAGTTTGTTCGGGCGTGGCGCAGCGGTAGCGCAGTTGACTGTTAATCAATTGGTCGCTGGTTCGAATCCAGCCGCCCGAGCCATTTTTTTTAGGCGAGGTAGCTCAGTAGGTAGAGCAAAGGACTCATAAGCCTTGGGTCGAGGGTTCGATCCCCTCCTTCGCCACCAACTCTTCCTTATATTGTTCTCTCTCACTATTGGAGAAACTCATATGAACTGTAATAAGCTCTTTGCCCTTCTTATTTTAGCATTACCTCTTTCATTAGCTGCTCAAAACTTCAAGTATAGTATTTCAGCTGATGACGCCGACTGTATGCGTAAAATCGGCGAAAAAACAACATTTACCGTCACCGTCCTTAACGCTGATGGCACAACAGCCTCTAACGGCACTGTTAAAGCTACTATTGACAATTTTGGTCCTCTGTTGCAATCAGAAAAAAACTTTGATATTTCAAAATCAAATCCATTCACAATTTCCGGTACTCTTAATGAGCCAGGCTTTCTACGCCTGACTCTATTAGAAGAAAACTCAAAACGTAAAGATTTTTCTGTCGGCTATGAACCTGAGCTGATAACAAAAGCCAGCCCCTCACCTGCCGATTTTGATGAATTCTGGGCTAATGCTAAAGCTAAACTTGCCCAAACTGTTCCCCTAGACCCAGTTATCACCCCCTACAAGGACCAATCTACTGAAGATTTCAACTTTTACAAAATTTCATTTGCAACATTCGGCAGACGCGTTTACGGTTACCTAACCGTCCCCAAAGCTAAAACACCTTCTAAATTTCCCATTATGATAAGCGTTAACTCCGCAGGAATGCATCGCTGGTCTAATAACTTAACTGGTAGAAAAAACGCAATCATGGTCCAATTTTCCGTTTTCGATTGGCATATGGATAAAAAATGGGAAAGCTTAGGCTATATGAAAAGATATAACGATCTTAATGCGAGATGCAAAAAAGACGGCCCTTCTCTCACATATGCTGCACACGGCATTAGTATATCTAAAGAAGACTACTTCTTCTATCCTGTTATACTAGGCATTGACCGTGCTATAGATTGGCTTGCTAAGGTCTTCCCCGTTGACAAAAACCGCTTCTTATACCAAGGCACATCTCAAGGCGGCGGTTTTGGATACTATCTTTGCGCTCTAAATAAAAACTTCACTCACGGTGCGTTCATTGTTCCCGCTATAACAGATACAATGGGCTATCTTAAAAATCGCCAAAGTGGCTGGCCAAAGATTATTGAGAAAAACTCCCACACAAAAGAGGCTAAGGTAATAGCGGAGAAAAATGCCCCTTACTTTGATGGTGCAAACTTTGCCTCTAGAATCACTTGCAAGGTGCGCGTCGTCGTAGGTCTATCAGATGTTACCTGCCCACCAAACGCAGTGTACGCTTCATATAACGAAATCCCATCTAAAGACAAAAAAATTCTCTACGGCATTGACATGACTCATTCCTGCCGTAGAGAGTTTTATGAAAAGCTAGAAACTTGGCTTATGCCAAATTAACTATCTTAGAAGCTAAGCTTAGCTTGGACGCCTCCCCAAACGATATCAGAATCGTAGTGGGAACCCCAATAGTAGTCGCTACCGCCGTCACGATAACTGCCGCGTATCGTCTCGTTAAGAAGCGACGTATAAGCTAAAACACCACCAAGCGAGAAGTTCTCACAAATCTGCCAAGTTAAAGAAAACTTGAGAGTTGTGCCACCAATGCCACCCTTACTGCCGCGCTCAAATTCACCATACAAGTAGTCGAGATATTTGCCGCTACCGAAGTTTACATTCCAATCAATGCCTAAGCTAAGAGACTCTCCGAAAGGCATCTCTTCGCAAAGAACCATTTCGTGCTTAAGACCTGCCTCGTAATGCGTACCATCAGAATAGCGATACATACGGCTAATTCTACCATATGGCGTTATGTAAGGAGTTTCAAACTCTGCGTTGAGATATATTTCACAAGCAGAAGCGTAGTCTTTAGAGTATTCGCTCTTTACATTCGAAACAAACCATTCATGGCCTGCCTCAAGCGTAAGTGACATCGACTCATCCTCATTAGACCAAACAGTCGCGCCAATGTGAACATTATAATCTGTTTCATTCCATTCACCGCGCATATCACTGCGGCGGCGGTTTGTTAAATCATAGTTCTGCCAAACATAAAAGCCAAAATAAATTGGATCAAGCGCAGTAAAATCAGCCCAAATACAAGGTTGTACTACTGGACGATCATTGTAAGCTTGATTACGATAGATATATGCCGTGTAAATATCAACATCAAAACCAGCTTCAAAAGGCAATGAAGATTCTTCTTCTTCTGCCGCAACTTCAACCTCTGGTGTAGTTTTAACTGCATCTTGGCTTGCAAAAAGGCCCCCAGCAATTGATACTGAAAGAGCAGTCAACAACAACTTTTTCATTTTTATTTTTCCTTTCTTGTTGTCGCCCCGATAATATCTTCACCCTAAAGAGACCATCGGCTTGAATTTGCGGCGAATTATATCATAAAAATTCAAGAAATAAAAGAAAGTTTCTTAAATAAGCGCAAGCCCTTTTGCGACAATTTATGATATAATACGCAGTATGACAAAAAACAATAAATTTGGCTTTCGTAGTTGGCTTCTTATAGGCCTAATCTTCTTCGCGTTTTGTTCAATGTTAAAAATGAACAAACCTAACTCTCCTGTTCGCGAAATAAACGAACTTGAATTTAGAGAAGCTGTTGCAAAAGGCTCCATAATTAAGCCTGTTATCCGTGTTCTCAACAAAGACGAACTTTCCTCTCATCTTGAGGGCGAACTTATCACTGGCCAAACAGATGAAAAAGGTGTCGTCAAAACTGATAAAGACGGCAACCCCCTACGCGTAAAATTTAAGTTGCCGCTAGTAGCTGGCGAGAGCGAAAACTTAATGGAGTATCTTCTTGAGTCAAAAACTCCCGTTAAATTAACAGAAGTTAGCAGCACCTTCTCTCCTTTTGTTATTCAATTATTGTTCTTCTTCGGCTTCCTACTCTTGTTCTATTGGATATTCTATCGCAAAATAGGTTCTGGCGGCGGAATGTTTAGCTTTGGTAAATCGCGCGCCAAAATGCTTAATGGTAAAGAAGAAAAAGCAGGCAACTCGTTTGACGATGTCGCAGGCATTGACGAAGCGAAAGAAGAAGTTCAAGAAATAGTAGAGTTTCTTAAAGAGCCAGAATCATTCCAGAAACTTGGCGGCCGCATACCTAAGGGCATTTTATTAGTCGGGCCTCCTGGCACTGGTAAAACGCTCCTTGCAAAGGCCATCGCCGGCGAAGCAAAAGTACCTTTCTTTGCCATCTCTGGTAGTGATTTTGAAGAAATGTTTGTTGGAGTAGGCGCTAGCCGCATGCGCGATATGTTCGCCGAAGCTAAAAAACGCGCACCGTGCATTATTTTTATCGACGAAATTGACTCCATTGGCATGAAGCGCACTGGTACCAGCGCCATGGGTGGCAACCATGCTTATGAACAAACGCTTAATACTATGTTAGTTGAGATGGACGGCTTTGATCCTAACGAAGGCGTCATTGTAATTGCCGCCACAAACCGTCCAGACACTCTCGACTCTGCCCTTTTAAGACCTGGTCGCTTTGATAGGCAAGTTTATATTGATTTGCCTACGCTCAAAGGCAGACTAGAAATATTAAACCTTCATGGGCGTAAAATCAAATTTGCCCCAAATACAAACCTTGAGCAAATAGCTCGCGGCACGCCAGGCTTTTCTGGCGCTGACTTAGCTAACCTTCTTAACGAAGCTGCCTTAATGTCAGCAAGAAAAAAACTTGAAGCTGTAGATATGCAAACTCTAGAAGAAGCGAGAGATAAGGTTCTTTGGGGTAGAGAGCGCAAATCAACTGGTTACTCTCAAACGGACAGAGCAACTACTGCTTGGCATGAAGCCGGTCACGCCTTAGTACAAGTCTTAACGCCTGGAACAGATCCTTTACATAAAGTAACAATTATTCCTCGTGGCCGTGCCCTCGGAGCTACGATGTCATTACCTGAAAAGGACGTACTTAATCATACTCGCACATATTTCAATGCGACTTTGCGTGTTTGTTGCGCTGGACGCATCGCTGAAGAGCTTTTTACTGGCGACATCTCTACTGGTGCCTCTCAAGACATCGCTTATGCTACGCATATTGCCAGAGAAATGATTTGTCGTTATGGCATGAGCGATAAATTCGGCTTCCAGTCGTTCCAAGAAAAAAGCCCATTTTCTCCAGAGCCACTTCCGCCACAATTTAGCGAAGAGACTTCTCGCCAAATTGACGCTGAAGTTAAAAAACTAGTTGACGAAGCTTATGCTGATGCAAAACGCACTATCGAAGAGAATAAAGACAAGGTTGAAAAGCTCGCCAATATTCTTCTAGAAAAGGAGACGATTGACGCTTCAGAAGTCGAAAAGATTATTAAGGGCGAAGAAGACCCAACCCCTATGTTCAATGACACTGGCGTAACTACACAGGATAACCTGCAATGACGATTTCAATATCGGCAATACTCCAGATAGCACTTCTCTATTTGGCTATCTATGCGATTTTAAAAGCCGCTAAAGGCTCGCGTTTCGGTCAGGTATTGCTAGGTGTTGGAGTTATCTCTGTCTTATTGACAGCCTTTACGCTTATTTTCAACTTTGATGTATTAACACGTATAATCCAATTCCTTTTGGCATACCTAGCGTTTTCTTCTGTCGTTATATTTCAGCCAGAAATCCGTCGTATGCTTTCAACTGTGGGCGCGCTAGGCTTTTTTGAAAAGCCAAAATACTCTCCTGACGGAGCTATTACTAGCGACTTTGCCACAGAAATTATCATAGATCTTTCAAAGAAAAAAATTGGCGCGTTAATTGCTTTTGAACGCGGCATTTCTCTTAAAGGCTACGAACAATCCGGAGTTCCTTTGGACGCTATTTTCTCTAAGGAATTACTTCTTTCGATATTTACCCCTCCTATGCCGCTTCATGACGGAGGTGTAATTGTGCGGAATGCGCGAATTGCCGCGGCTCACGCGATTTTCCCAGTTTCAAACAATCCTAATCTCATATCTAGCGGCATGCGTCATCGTGCCGCTGTAGGTCTATCAGAAGAGACTGATTCTTTAGTAATTGTTGTTAGTGAAGAGACGGGCGATGTTTCTATCGCTCACAATGGTAAACTTTTCCGCTACACTGGTGCAGAGGCTCAAACAAGTATCTCAAGATGGATATCAAAAATAATTGGCAATAAGAACAATTTCAACGGGCCATTAGCGCACTTCTTAGATGCCGCTTACAAGAAGTGGCTTTCACTCTCAAAAGACAAGGGCAGCTAATATGATAAAGCATTTGATGAACAATATTTGGCTCAAACTTTTCGCTCTTGTTCTAGCGATAATAATTTACCATTCTCTAAAAAACAGCTCACCAAACACTAGAGACAATGACAGAACCTTCCTCAAATACTTTAGATATTGACGAATCAAAATGCACTCGCCTATTAGATTGGTGCGCAGCTATTTTTCTTTCGTTCTTTCCTGCAATAGCGCTGCTTACTTATGATTGGCACGCGATGGAGTCATTGCAGTCGCCTGCTGCGCCTAGTACTAATTGGATAGGTGCTACTGGGGATTATTTTGCGTATTACGGATATCTTTTACTTGGGTTTGCTGTATGGTTAATCCCTATAACTAGTTTCATCTCTATTTTCCAAATGCCTTTTGCTAGAAAGCGCATACCAAGAATTAGGAACATTATTTTCGTTTCTCTTTTTATAATTTCAGTAGCTTCCATTTTTCAACTTTCTCAAAATCACCTACATGGCATTTCTGTACCCCTTGAACGCATAAATATCTCAGACGCAGGCGGTGCGATTGGGTATCTTATTATGACAAAAGCGCTATCTCCTATTCTAGGTGAATTTGGAGCTGGCATTATAATGATACTTCTACTAATTATTTCATTCATTAGTCTTGTTGGTTTGAGTCAAATAATAAGTACGCTTAAGAAATTAACAAATTGGGTAATGAATACAAATCAAACAGAAACTAACCAAGCCCAAGATAGTGATGTTCATAAAGAGCAATCCAAAGACGACGACTCAATTTGGTTTACACCAGAAGCCAAGCCAATTGCTCCGAATAGCAATAGCACCGAGAAGGAAGCTTCTCCTAATCCTTCGTTAATAGATAAGATAATGGCGATAAAGGCAGCTGCGAAAAAGGCTCATGAAGACGAAACTAAAGTTAAGAGCCCTATTCACACACCTATAAAAGAGACGCCAAAACAAGTTTTTACCCCTCCTACTCCTATTTACAAAGCGCCGCCTAAGCCCTCGCCAGCTCCTACTAAAGTTTCTCCAGTTGTTTCTAAGCCATCGCCCACAGCAGAAAATAACTCAACTAAGCCCCAAGAGCCTTATAAACTTCCACCGCTATCACTACTAAATCCACTTAAAAGCATAAAGGCAGACCACGGAGATATAGAAGAAACTGCTAAACGCTTGATAAACACTTTAAGTTTATTTGGCGTGAGCGCTAAAATTACAGATATAAAAGCAGGTCCCGTAGTTACTAAATACGCAATCTTCCCAGAACCTGGTACTCGTTATGAAGCGATAACAAGCCTCCACAACAACTTAAAAGGCGCAATGCAGGCCATATCGCTACGTATTGAAGCTCCAATACCAGGGAAAGACTGGATCGGTTTTGAAGTTCCAAACTGCAAACCAGCTAGTATCTCGTTTAGAGAAATTATTGAATCTGACACATGGAAAGAAGGCCAATACGAATTACCTCTGCTTTTTGGCAAAGATGTTGTTGGCAATAATCTCGTTGCAGATTTAACAAAGATGCCTCACCTTATTGTAGCAGGCAGTACTGGTACTGGTAAATCCGTCTGTCTTAATTCGGTTATTTGCGGACTACTAATGTCTAAAACTCCCGAGGAGTTGAAGTTCATAATGGTTGACCCTAAATTTGTTGAATTTAAAAACTACGAACGCTTACCTCACCTTCTAGCTCCTGTTATTACGGATAACAAAAAAACTGAGCGTGCGCTTCAAATGGCTGTTATTGAGATGGACAAGCGTCTTAAACTTTTCTCTCGCATCAATGTTAGAAACATAAAACAATTTAATAACAGAAAGAGCATTACTCAGACAGACCTTTTCGGAAAAGATCAGGAATTAAATTCTGATATACCTAAAAAACTCCCCTACATCGTAATTATTATTGATGAACTTGCTGATCTCATGGCTTCGTCTGCAAAAGCAGTAACTCCATTAATTGCTAAGTTAGCCGCTAAAGCTCGTGCCGCTGGCATTCATCTTATCCTTGCCACGCAGCGCCCTGATACAAAAGTAATTAACGGCACAATAAAATCTAATATTGAAGGCCGCGTCGCTTTTAAGACCTCCAGCTCCATTGACTCGCGTACAATTCTTGATCACACTGGTGCAGAGAATCTTATCGGAAGAGGCGACATGCTATTTAGGCAAGGTCAAACCTTAGTACGTGCTCAAGGCGCTCTTATTGAAGATGAAGAAATTGAAAATATCATTGGCTACATTCAAGAGCATTCAACGATGCAGCTAGATGAAGTTTTTACTAGCCGCCTAGCTCGCGTAAAGGAAGAAAACCTAGAAGACCAATTTAAAGACGAAGAAGACGACTCACCTAGAGAAACCCCTGCTACTGCTAGACAAGCTGTAAGAGCCGCTGAAAAAGCTTCAAATTACAAAAAAGCATTAGAAATCATAATTAACGACCATCGTATTTCAATATCATACCTGCAAACGCGCCTGGGCATTGGTTATCCTAACGCCTCTAGTATAATTTATAATCTAGAAAAAAATGGAGTTATTGGCCCTCAGAAAGCAGGCGGTTCTCGCGAAATCCTACTATCCGACGATGAACTAATGCGTCTATTTAACGACACAAGTGATGACACGACTGAATCGTCATTAGATGAAAATATTGAACAAGAAGATACTCAATTACACGACACAGAGGAGGTGCTATAGTGAATAGCATAGGAACCATGTTGAGACAAGCGCGTGAAGAGCGCGGCTACACTCAAAGCCAAATTGCCGATTCTACTCATATACTCGTGCAAATAATAAAAGGGCTTGAAGACGAAGACTTTTCTGGTATTGTAGCACCAATTTATGGTAGAGGCTTCGTAAAGCTATATGCTGAAGCAGTTGGGCTCGATCCTAAGCAATGCATAGAAGCATTTATGCAAGCCTATAATCGCAAACCTGCTAAAGTAGACGCTCCTCCAGACGGCATAGAAGCTAAACCTATGCAAAATGAGGAGCAGCCTATAATAACTGCGTTTCCACAAGAGTTGCCATCGCTAAGCACTTCTCACACGCCAAATCAAATTGATTCCGTATCAACATTATCGCCTAATCCTCCAAAGTGCACACCTTTTTCATCGAGGTATGTGGCACCTATAACAAAGCATTTTCCAACAAAAAAAATAGCTATTCCAACTTATATTTGGCGCCTTATTATAGTACTTGGCGTAGCTATTGCGGTTATCTATCTTGCTACAATATCAATTAAGGCTCTATACAAAGCGACATGCACGAAAGCTCCGCATGAAGAACAGATAGAAGTCCCCGCTAGCAACAACCCTAATACTCTACCTCAGGCTCAAATAGAGCGAAAGGTAGAAAAATTACCAGATTTTTATATTGATTGAAACAACAACAAAAAGGAGAAAACGATGGAAGTCGTAATATGCAAAACTAAAGAAGAGGCATCAAAACTTGCCGCTGGCATTATTAATGCAGCAGTTAAGAAAAACCCAAAGACTGTTCTTGGTCTAGCAACTGGTTCAACGCCTGTTCTTATGTATAATGAAATGGCTAAGGCTGTAAAGGCCAAAAAAGTCAGCTACAAACAGGTTAAAAGCTGGAATCTTGATGAATACTATGGCTTAGCTCCTACTCATGACCAGAGCTATCGTTACTTCATGAACGAAAACCTCTTCAAGAAAATTGACATCAAACTTTCTAATACTCATGTCCTTGATGGTCTTGCCAAAGACCCAGAAAAGGAATGCCTTAAGTATGAAGCTCAAATTAAGAAAGCTGGCGGCATTGATATCCAAGTCTTAGGTATTGGCTCAGATGGTCACATCGCGTTCAATGAACCTGGAACATCTTTAGCTAGCCGCACATCAGTAGTTTACCTTACCCCTTCTACAATCAAAGATAATGCTAGGCTTTTCTTTGGCGGGGATATGAAAAAAGTCCCCACTAGAGCTCTTTCTATGGGAGTAGGAACCATCTGCGAAGCAAAGAAAATCATTCTTCTTGCGTTCGGCAAGGGCAAGGCTGATGCGCTTAAGGGCTGCGTTGAAGGCGGAATGTCTCAATTCTGCACCGCTTCTGCCCTTCAGGCACATAATGACGCATGGATCTTCTGCGACGAAGAAGCAGCCTCTAAACTTAAACTTAAAGATTATTACGCATGGCGCAGCGCCACAAAGCTCGGTCTTAAGTAATAAAAATGGCTCGTAAAAAAAGAAAGAAAAAAGCAAGGCGCACGTCGTTAAAACTCGGCGTTGCGCTATCATTGTTAGTTTCGTTCTATACAGTAATTGCTGTGTGGTTTGTTCATCATCCACGCGCTTGGTTAGACGAAAAACAAACTTCGCTACCTTCCTTTATTATCGAGCCACTTTTTGCCGTTGGCAATGTCGCTGGCGACATAACTGACGCCCTTTCGATTACTGGGCATGACGCGGTCTATGAGTATGATATAGAAGCGCCTAATGGTAAAACATTATTTGCAGGAGCTCCTAAACGAATAGGAAATCCAGCGCCTAATGACATACTTACAATAGACCGCGGACATTTTATAATTGGTTGGTCCCCTTCAGAGCGTCGCCCTGTATGGTGCGCTTATCATGTAAAACCACAAGCGCCATACTTAGCTGGAGAGCGGCCAAAATTCCAACGTGATAAAGAAGCGCCAAACTCTCCTAAACCAGGAGATTTCAGCAAAACAGGCTATGACCGTGGGCATATGGTACCGAACTATGCCATTGCAACTCGTTACGGTCCAGAAAGCCAGCGCAAGACTTTTTTAATGGGCAATATAGCCGCTCAAACTCCAAGTCTTAATCGAGGCCCATGGCGAGAACTTGAGCATCGAATCGCCGACCTTTGGTCTAAACGATGGGGGGAGATTTGGGTAATCACGGGCTGCTATAGTCTAGAAGACGACTCAGAGGTTCTATCTGGTTCAAATATAAAAATCGCAGATAGATTTTATCAAATTTTATTAGCTCAAGACGGGATGAACGTACGAGCGTTAGCCATAGACCTACCACAAAACATCTCTTGGCGTTCGTGGCCAGCTAGGCACATAACAACTATTGATGAGCTTGAAGCTCGCACTGGGTTAGATTTTCTTCCAGAACTACCTAGTTTTATCCAAACACCACTTGAAGCAGAATTGCCAACACGGCTTTGGCCAGTGTCGGCAATTGATATCTTCAAGATGCTAAGTATTCACTTTAAGTAAATCTTAGCGATTTCGCACGTCGCTTGTGCGCTGATATATAACAAGACCAAATTTTGGAACTGTCACATATATCAAGTCAAATAAGCGCATTTGGACTGTTTCATATTCAACCCAGTTTGTCGTTTTTGTAAAGCAATAAACCTCCACAGGAACCCCTGTATCAGAAGATGAAAGTTGGCGAACCATACAAGTTAACTCTTTGGTAATATCATCATTGCTCTCGAGCAGACGCTTAATCCAAAGCTCTAATGCGGCTAGATTTGAAACAGGCTTATCTGTCTCTTTAAGAAGGCCCTGGCTTACAAGCGAAGTCAAATCCTCATCTGTAAGCTCACGAATACTAAGGACACTAATCCAGACTGAACGTTTAATTCTACGTCCTTTTGAAAGCGACATGTACCTCCAGTTGACAAACGCGTCACTAATAAGTGCCGACGAAGGTATCATGGTAACTGTGTTGTCGAAATTCTGAACTTTAACTGTCGTTAGAGCTATATCAATAACTGTTCCGTCCGCATTGAAGCGAGGCATCGTTATCCAATCTCCAACTCTTACCATATCATTTTGCGCTACCTCTACTCCTGCGACAAGACCGAGAAGAGAGTCTCTAAAAATAAGCATTAGCACTGCAGTTATTGCACCTAATCCACTTAGCACAACTGTTGGGCTTTTACCCATAAGTTTCGATGCAATGATTATTGAGGCTACTGCCCATATAAGAATTGTCGCTACTTGTGCGAATGTTTTAGATGTAAAGATTTTATCATTCATTCGCTCGTTTGCCGTTGCCTGAATACAAGCGACTAGTCTAACCAATGTAGCCGCCGCCAAAGACATCGTAACAACATCAAGCACAAGCCTTATAATCGACGAAAGTGTTTCTGACAGCGCAACTACTACAGGCAATGACTGCGAAAGCATCAGTGAACATAAAAAATATGCGAGATACTTAAATAATGAATTATAATTGTTTTTATGACGATCAACAGAGAACCTTTTAAGAATAATGAGACTGGCTACCTTTAAAATAACAACTGAAAGAAGCAGTGCTGAAAGTATTATCAAAACACCGCTTATTGTTGCCGCAGTAAAATGCGCAACTGTTGAAGAAAAACCAAATTGAACGAAAGCTTTTTCTAAAAACGAAATCACAAAACTCATAATATATACTCCTTTATTTAGATATTGGCGAATACCTAAAATAGTCTATGCTAAAAACTTGGGGCAAATCTTCTTTATTAGGCTCGCCTACCCACGCATACATAACTTCGCAATCAAATGTTACATGCAGTGGGCGATGGAATCGGTCATTCTTTCTCGAAAAGACTTCCTTGCCATCAATATACCATTTTAACTCTTCCTTGGTCCAACTGAAACCATAAACATGAAATTCTTTAGAAGGATCAAAGTCTAATTTTACATTACAAGTTCTATCTGGTAGCTTTTCAACGCCGCCATAAACGACACCCTCTAAATAGGGCGTTTTTAAACAGTGAACAGTCCCATGCCAATCACGCATTGAACCAAATATTTCAAACATATCGATTTCTTCCGAGAAATCACCTACACGAAATTTCTTTTCTGGCTTGTCTGACAACGGATCATAAAGCCAAAATGCATTACACACCTTTGCTTTCATAGCCTTTGCTTTACACTCATAATAACCGTAGAAAAACTTCTGTTTAGTTCTTACATAAGCCATAGCATATGTGGTAAAACCGCGCCGGGTATTCTCAACGGTTTTTTCATCTTCTCTTAAAAGCCTACCAGTAAGATTCAAGCAACCATTAGAAACAGCAACATTGTCTCTAGAAAACAGGAAACCACTTGAGCGACCTTGAAAAGACGCTACCCAATCTGTCCAAACATTTGTATTTAATAGATTACCTTCAAAATCATCAAAAAAACCTTCAGTTGCATTAGCAACTAATGATGTTAAAACAACAAAAAGAACTAAGCATTTTTTCATACTTCCTCCATACTTGTAAATGTAAAATAATGAGTTTTTATTGATCTTCTATTTTTAATTAATGTTGTATACTTTCGCTCTTCTTCTGTAAAACTAATTAACTCAAATCCTGCTTCGTCAAAGAAGAATCTAGACGGCTCGTTACGACCACTCTTCTTCCAGATAGCATCAAGTTGCTCTATTTTTCTCTCTTTTAAAAATTCGCAAATTTTCTCAATAAAAGCGTATTCAAACGTCCTATTCATCGAACGGCAACTTATTGCAAAATCAATTAGTCTAGCGTTGTCATTAGAACATTCTATAACAGCAAAGGCAACATTGCCTAAAGAAGAAAATCTATCTTTTACACTAGCGCACAAGAGAATAAAATTTGGCAAGCTATAAAATTTCGACAAATCATCTACGCTATATCTATTTGAGCAAACATTAAATTGGTTAGAACGCTGAGAAAGCTGAGAAAGACGAGATAAATCTTCTATAGTAGCTTCGCGCACTTCAGCGCTCATATTTAATGACTTATAGTAATCTGATATAGGAAGCTTCTCTGCTAGTTCCTTACGCTTAATATCAGCCTTATAAGACTCAATACGAATAGCATCCTCTTTTGTTGTCGCTTTAGGCGGGAAGCGCACAGAAAGTTCAGGAGGAAACTCTGAAACAATAACATCTGGGCAGGCTGAACGCATCATCATACGCTCTACTGGATTATCATCTATAAAAAGAAAATCCTTAAGTGTCATATTAAGCTCTTGAGAAAGCTCTTTAATCGCTAGCGTCTTATCGCCCCAGCCAATTTTAACCTTCGCAAAATCCGTTAATTTTAAAGCAACATCATCTCTTAAAAAGGCCTGCTCTACTATGCTTTTTTCATTCCTTGAGATAATTGTTAAAACTACACCTCTCTGTTTAAGAGATTTAAGTTCATTTATAAAATCTATTTTAGGTTTGATAGATTCTACTCCATCTTCGCTAACTACACCAGCCCAAAGCGTTTCATCTAAATCCAAAGCGATTACTTTAATCTCCATTATCACGCGGGCAATCTCTTTAAGACCTTCTAACGACCATGGCATTAAGGCTAGTTTCCACATGCGCTCGTCATAAAAGCGATCACCTAAGTCCATTGCAATTTTTTCAATTTGTGGAACGACTAATTTTTCCTCACCGAACTGGCGCCTAAGAGAATCTAAGGCTCTTTCTTCAAATGACTCCCTTGGCGAAAAACGAGTATCCAACAAAACATAAATAACATCAGGAGAAAAATCAATTAATTCCTTAGGCACATCTAAAGCATACTGTACCCAGGCACCATGCCCTGGCGGAGTCCAAACGCGGCAATAATCACCAATAAACGAGCTTAATACACTCGTTGTTACATTGGAAAATATCGCAATTCTTCGCATTATTTTTTATTTTCGCCCCACAACAAATCTGCCGCATTCATATAATTATTCCAGTCTTCAAGCAATAGATCGTGCTTACCTTCTCTAACATGAAAAGAGATAGGTCCTAAAATTTGCGTTCCCGCCTGAGGCATCTTCTCCGGTAATGAAACTTTTTTGTTAAAAATAGACCACACATCTTTAGCGGCTCTTAAACTTTCATATTCGCCTTTGGGATCTGCGTGGATATCCTTCGTCGCTACTCCAACAGCAATGGCTCTAGGTGCAATAAGAGAAACAGCTTCATGTTGATCAAACTTTAAAGTCTTTTCCGTCGCCCAAGATTCTGCAAATGCCTCTGTAAACCAAAATGCATCCTGACAATTATCGCGATGTGACAAATGCGACTCTATGTTTTCACCAAATTCTCTTTTATGTAACGCTACACCTCCGCACCCGGAATTATTTGGACAGACCAATCCAAATCTTTCATCAATAGCACCTGCCCAAAGCGCAGTCTTACCAAGGCGCGAGTGACCAATAACAGCTGCTCGAGAGGCATCAATTCTAGGCTCCAATGTAACGTAATCTAGCATTCGTGACAATCCCCAAGCCCACGCTCCAATAGGAGTGTACTTTATCTGTGGCCCGTCAACTAATGACTCATCCATAAAAAGAGCAAAAACCGAACTGCGGCCAACCCCGATAAAATCAGGATAAAAATCGTGATAGCAAACTGTCGCAACTGCATAACCGCGCTCTATAATTTCTTTATATGGCCATCGCCTAGCTGCTGAACCAACATCATAACCATTTTTTAATATTGTAAAGTTAGGCCCCTTCATTGATTTTGGTGATGCTTCAAAATCAACCTTGAATTTTATAACATCATTTTCTAATGTTGTAGCGTGGTTGCCTCTAAAATTCAATCCGAGAAAGATAGGCGCTGGCGCCTTTGTTTTATTTGGGATATATAATAGCATCGTAGCTTCTAATGTCTTGCCCGTAGTACCTTTAAAACGCATCAAAATCTCACGCCTTGTAGCCAAGCCTTCTAACGCATCTTTTTTCTCATTCAAAACCTCATACGTTACATCAGTAGGACTTGGCAATTGATAGCCATACTCTCCTATAGCAAGTTTTTCAAGTATTTCTAATCGGCGACTTTCTCTCCATTTTTGGGAATCAACATTTCTACCATCAATTGATTCCAAGGGATCAGACAACGTATATTTTGGCACCTTAGTCTCATCAAGATTCCATCTCTTTATTAAAGCGCTTAAACTTGTTCTTTTCCATTCGTTTCTTCGCCCATCAATGCCATACTTAACAGGCTCAGCACTAACAGCAGAAATAATATTTTGCGGCGCCGAAAGCAGTTCTTCTCGCCATGATGTTATAAGCTTTGCGTAATGATGCCCCAATATAATCGAAGGACGTTTTTTTACAGTTCTTTTAACTAGAACATTTAATCTTCCCTGCTTAAAGAAATTCGTATAACTCACGCTTATCCATTCCCCTCCTGTTGGAAAATCAATCTTAACATCCCTTGGCATATGCTCTATGCTTGAATATCCATATGGGAATTTAATCAAAATAGTCTCTTCCTCATCATTGGTACCATTAATACTGATTGGATTGTCACGAGATTCAGCAGAAATTTGTGGCAATGACACATCCCAGCGCTCGAGATTAAAGCTCATAATCCCAGCATTTTGTGAGGCTGCTGCAGATACTTTGCATTCATAAGACCTAATTCCTGGATATGAATCAACATCTGTCTTTAATGGACTAATGGCTTTAGCCGATGTAGAAACTTCATCAAGAACATTCATATAATGCCTAAAGCGATCTTCAGGAAGCATCTCTTTATAACGCTTACGAAATAGCCCAAGCATTGAGCCATAAATAGTTTCGTTATATTTTAAGTCAGCATCACCTTTTTCATCTAAATCATACTCTAGTTGAATTTTATTTAATTCTTCAAGCCCTTCTAACGACTTTATAAAACCAAACTTTCCATCCATTGGATCATAATACTCAGCCCCATCCATAGATGTCGCACCTATTGGAGTATACTCATTTTCTACTCCGATAAAAGCGTTACCTCTAGGCGTCTTTACTAAGCAAAAAGGCTTTGCATAATAACTTGGATTGGGATAGCTTTCTTTATTAAGTTTTCTTTCTTCTACGCAAGTATCATCGCTATTCTCTGCGAAAACAACTTTTGCATCATAGCCCGAACCGTTTAAAAGCGAAACTAGTGTCCTAATATAATCAAGGCGCGAAGCATATCTTTCTTGTAGCACTCTTTCTGGTGCCGTAATATGCTTTTCTAGAGGCATTGCATATAGGCCAGGACCTATTACGCGCACATTACGTGCCATAAACTTGCGAATTTCTTCAATAGTTCCCTCAACTTTTTTACAAGGCTCTACTATTGATGCCTTACGCATTTTCTGCATATGCCTCTGCCAGTTAGCAGCAGATAAAGTATATGAATTTCTCCAGAGCTTACCGGCTGGCAAATATTGTTCTTCCCTAAGCCTTTTTGGATTTTTAATATCATATATATCAGAATTAATTATTAGTTTTATGCTCTGGGCTGGCTCAAACGAATCAAAATACCATGTCTTAAGAAACGGCACCGGAGAATTTCTTATTTTCCTTGCAATCTTAAGTGTAATGATACTACCCTTCTCTACACCTGGCAAATTAACAATCAATTTCTTACCTGCTTCATACCTTGGAGATGCTGCCGCCCAGGAAGCATCCATTAGATTAATTTCCTTAGGCGAAAGTTTAAACACCTTGCCTGTTTTATTTGATACGACAGCATTTAAAACTTCTATTTCAGCAATTGACGGATGGAAATCTATTTCTACCTCAGATGAACTTTTTAAACCGTTATAAGTTAGAACTTCTCTAACAAATTCGTTTGTTTCAACCCAGTCATAATCACTTTGCGTGTAAACCTCATATACTTTACTAATTAGTTTGGTGTCTGCATTTTCATTAATATTTCGCTTAAATATGCAGCTGTCTTTTTCTGTTTTATCAAACTCTTTGAGCGAATTCTTTAGCATGTGATACTCGCTTACGGAAAACTCCATTTTGTTAAGAGTTAGTGCTCTTCTTAATGACAGCTTACCATTTTTTACATTGAAGTTACGCTCATACACAAAGCCTTCGCCAGCCTTGCCAGAGGTTGGCAGCGATACAACTTCGCCAGCATATTCTCCTAAATCTATTTCTAGATCTTCTTCAACATGCGCTGTAGTATCTATTACAAGCGGGTATTTACGTTTTTCAAGCGATGTACAACCATCAATCAAAACTCTTAATATTCCGATACCTTGAGTTATTAAAGGCAACTTAATCTCAACAAATTTCTCGCCCTTGACAGCCATACCAGGCACTTTAGCGGTAAGTTTCACTTTAAGAGGCTTTGATGTATCTCGAACCTCTGATGGTTGTATCTCATAATCTATCAATTCTGCAGATGGAGAGAGCTTCTTTAATCGTTTTTCGAAAAACAAAGCTCTCTCATCTTTCGAAAAACGAGCAAATGCCCCTCTATAGGCAGTATCATTAATTCCTAGGAACGAAATCTCTGAAACGACAACCATCCCCGCGTCTTTATTAAGACTAGCGCGTGTTTTTGCAAAAACCGAATTCTCAAGTGGATTAGGAACTCCTGAAACTCTAAGCTCATCTCCCTCGGGGCGAGCGACTAAGTAACTTAAATTACATAAATATGAAGGCATTGGATCTTTCGTATTTTCATTAGTTGGATCCATTAGCTGCAAGGAGCCATCTTTATTTTCTAAAGCAACAATCGCATGATTGAAAAACGGCAAAGGTACACTTTCGTCTAATTTTGCTCCAACATTAATTAAAACAGGAAATGCTTTATGGCCTGCAATTCTTAGCATTGCTACCAAAAGCGCCGCCTTGTCGCGGCAAACACCATAGCGATTCTCAAATGTAATATTAACATCATGTGGAGCATACCCAGGAGACTTGTCCTCCATCGTCAACCCCATATAACGAATCTCCTGCGAAACAAATCTAAAAATATTAATAGGCGTTTTTAGTTTTAACGCCATATTCGTAACCGCAGGCGTCGCCTTCTCAATGTGAGGCAGACTCAAATTCCAATACCAGCGGGAGAAATCCTTCCAATCTCCAACAGTTGACAGAAGTATATGCTGACATTTAGTCCATACATCAGGCATACTATCTTCTGGAAACATGCGCGGGGTGTTTGTTGCAGCAAATATATGAACAATCGACCCATCGTCAAGTGTTTTCGTACTCTCAACAACATTGCCTATTGGATTACGAACTTTAGCTTTCTTAATAGGCAAAGCTTTAGGTGCAGTAACCTCATAATATGCCGTAATTGATGGGCTAGTGCCTTCAATAACAAAACAATCGGCAAATTCATTCTCAACACGACTATTATAAGTCTTTCGTGTAACTTTTAAAGATACAATATCTCCTACCTTAACTCCTGGAACATTGCAGACGACCTTCCTATCATGGGGATCGACAATATTGGATTGCATCGACGAATTATCAGTAGTGTCCTTTACTAATTTTGAGATGTCAATTTTATCTACAGAACCATCAAGACGCTCTAGTGCAATTTCCTCAAACTTTGCTTCACCATAACGGCGATTATAACTTATCGTTTGTGTGCTTTGTAACTTTCTGCCGCGCTCTGTAAGAATAAGTATACGCATTTGGGCAACGGAAGTATAAGTGCCATCTATGTTATACTTTACTCTTTCAATATCATCTAGAACGACAACATCAGCATTTTGAAGAAACTCTGGCGGTACTTGCGTGCGAGGCGTTTTAGACGCCTCCACAGATAAGACCGCCGTTACCAGAAACGCGACAGAAAGTAAAAAGCTTTTCATTATTTAAGTATCTCAGAAAGTTGTTCTATATCGAAAGTTTCAGCCCTTCCCGCATCAACTAGTTGAGTATATTCAGGATTAATAGGTATCGCAACTGCTGTATCAATGCCATAAAACTTTGCCAGTTCCTCTACTCGAGAAGGCCCGAATACATCAATCTTCTTACCACAATCCTTACATATAACACCGCTCATATTTTCAACAAGCCCAATAATTTTCTTGTTCATCAATGAGCACATCTTTACTGCTTTACCAACGATTTTTTCAACAAGCTTTTGTGGAGTCGTAACAACTACTACGCCATCTACTGGTAAAGACTGAAAAACTGTAAGAGGCACATCGCCCGTACCTGGAGGCATATCAACAAAGAGAATATCTAGCTCTCCCCAGTGAACATCAGTCCAAAACTGCTTAACACAGCCTGCAATAACCGGCCCGCGCCAAACGACGGGATCGGCTGGATTTTCTAGAAGCATATCCAAACTCATCACTCTTATACCGCCATTAGTAATTGCTGGCTCTATACCATCCTCGCTTTTATATGCCCCTGAGCCAATGCCAAAAGCCGTAGGAATTGAAGGCCCTGTGACATCAGCATCAAGAATACCTACTTTGAGATTCTTTTTCATCGCTGAAACAGCAAGCATCGTTGTCACGAAACTTTTGCCAACACCGCCTTTTCCACTGGCAACTGCTATAACGCGGCCTATTTTTGAAGCCTTATTCAGTGGTGCATTAAATGAACAACCTTCTGATTTAGACTTACAATTTGCACAATCATGATTGCAATTCTCGCTCATAATAAACAATTCCTTTCTTTAAATCATTTTCTGTTATACTTGAAGAAGGCTCAAAAACAACATGGTTAACTTCTGTAGCAAATTGCTTTAAAGCCTTGAAATCAATATTACCTTGACCTGGGGGCAAATGATCATCAAAAAAATCTTTAACGTCATTAACATGCATACCAGCAAAATGCTCTGACTTAGGCAATTTTCCATCATTCCAACCATATGAGCATCTTACCTTGTCATGCCCAGTATCAAACCACCCGCGAATAAATTTAGACTTAAAATACTCTACTAAATCTATAGTCTCTTCTTCATTAGGAAAGCCCTCTAAATACGGTAGATTTTCAAACGCCAATGTTACGTCGTTTTTTTCTAGAATCGCAAGCATTGTTTCTAGTTCACGCTTAAATATCTCAAGCATCTTCCTACCATTTTTACGACGAATCGAAAGAGCCTTCTTTAGTTCGTTGTTGTACTTAATACTAGTAACGCTCTTTTCTACTGAAAACAGTTCTGAAAGCGTAGTAGATGATCTTTGGCGAAACAAACTAGAAAAACCAACTCGACCTGCGTGAAGAACTAATGTTTTAGCACCTATTGACGAGGTAAATTCTATATTCTTAACCACGAATGCCTTTGCTAACGCCCTATCGGATTTTGCAAATGATGCTAACGAATAAAGTTCAGGATATCCACATGGCGCTGAAATTGGCACGGGACAAAACGCATGAACACTCTCAACAGGTATTTGATTAGCTCTCGTTAATATCCCCTCTACTTGCTTTGGTGTTGTGTGAAAGCCTAGTTCTAGAGCATTAAAACCTAACTCAATAGCCTTATCGGCTATTTCTTGGCCGTTATCAATTCTACGATTACACCAATTTGTAGACAAAGAGAGCTTCATGTCGATGGGAAAGAAATTTTGTCAACCATTAACGATATAACCATCTCATCGCCAAGTGAACGAGTACTTCTTTGAAACGCCTCTTCAACAACCTCTATATTACGAGAACCCTTTGCAACATCTAGCAAACCATCAACCAGCCACTGCCTCATCACACCCATTACAGTAGCATAAAAGCGGCGTTTAATTATAGCTGTATCTGCTTGATTTTCAACACCATCTTTTAATGACTCTAGATAATCAGAAAGTTTCTGTGCTAACGTTTCTCTTGCTGCAGAACCAACAGGATATGGCGCAGTAAATAGCGAGCAAACAGCCTCGCGTTCTTCATTATGAAGAGCTCTATCTCGTCGCGGCAAATCTATGCGCTGACATCTGGAAACTATCGTTGGTAGGCAATCATCAGGATTGTCGGTCAAAAGAAGATACATCGTCATCGAAGTAGGCTCTTCTAGACTTTTTAGAAAAGCATTAGCTGCTTCAACGGTAAAACGATCTGCGCCTTTAATAATGCCGAGTTTCCAACCTCCAGAAAAAGATGTTACCGACATCGCATCTAAAAAGCCTTCTTTAATAGTCTTAACTTTTATCGTGCGAGTAACTCCTGTAGGCTCAACGGTGCTTATATCAGGATGGTCTACAGAACCGTCAAAAAGTTTACCTGCAACTAGACGCGCGAAATCTTCTGCGCTCCCAGGCAAATCTCCGCATACTAGAAACCCCCTATTGGCTCTACCTGCGTCAATAGCTCTACACATCAAACTAAATGCTTCAGATGTGTCCATACATCACTCCAAACATTATCAACACTTTGCGCAGCATCAACAACAATAAACCTATCTGGTTCTGCTTGAGCTAATTTATTAAACCCATCTCTAACACGCTGATGAAAATCGCTACCTGCTAACTCTATTCTATCAGCATTAGTATTAGTAGCCGCCTCTCGCTTACGCATCCTTAAAAGAGATACCTCTTGAGGTATATTAAGTAGAATCGTATAATCTGGCTTAAGATTACCGCAAGCAAGATTATTCATCGTTGCGATAAGATTTACATCTATGCCTCTGCCATAGCCTTGGTAAGCTATAGTTGAATCTGAAAAACGATCTGAGATAACATGAATACCTTTTTCAAGTGCTGGCTTTATTATTTTTTCAACTAACTGCGCGCGCGCGGCTAAAAACAGCATTAGCTCGGCTTGATCAACTGGCGGATCAAGGCTAAAATCTTTTAATAGCCTACGCGCCTCTTCGCCAAGCGCAGTTCCACCAGGTTCTCTAACTGAAATGTACTTAACTTTGTATTTGTCAAATTCGGCACATAGCCTACTTATCTGAGTAGACTTACCTGCGCCTTCGCCGCCTTCAAAAGTTATAAAAACACCTCTTGCCATAGCATTAGTGTATATTACCGCGCGAAGGATGACTCTTGGCCTTGGGCTTATCTAATTTCAAGAATGTTGCAAATTTAATTGCCTCAGCCGGAATCTCATCACCGGAAGTATCTGGAATATCTTTAAGATCTGGAGTATCTGCGTGGGTATGATGAAACTTTCTCTGAGGATTTACAATTTTGCGAAGAGCATCGCGAAGCTCTTCTAACCCATCACCAGTAGAACATGATATCTTAATTGGCTTTATACCTGTTTCTTTAACAAAACGCTTAAGATTCTTAGCAGCTTCAGGAGTATCGATTTTATTTGCCACTACTAGACTAGGACGATCAGCAAGCTCTTGTGAAAACTCTTTTATTTCAGCTAATAAAACCTTGTAGTCATCCCACGGATTACGATTATCAGTACCAGCAATATCTATCACATACAACAGAACTCTGCTGCGCTCAAGATGCTTTAGAAATGCTAAGCCCAATCCAACGCCTTTTGCAGCTCCCTCAATTATACCAGGAACATCTGCCATACGAATACTAGCATAATCATCGTATGAGATCGTCCCAACAACAGGATTTAATGTTGTAAATGGATAACTAGCGATTTTAGGCGTAGCTGAAGAAAGCTTAGATAAAAGGCTAGACTTTCCTGCATTTGGAAAACCAAGTAGTCCGACGTCTGCTATGGTTTTAAGCTCCAATCTAAACCTACGCTCCTCTGCCGCCCCTCCTGGCGTATGTTCTGTCGGAGCTTGGTTAACGGATGATTTAAAATGTACATTTCCATAGCCGCCAGCACCACCTTTTGCGACGATGACAGATTGACCAGGCTCTGTAATATCAGCTACTGGCATATCAGTTTCCGCATCATAAATTTCCGTTCCAAGCGGCACTGGAATCACTAGATCCTTACCACGCTTACCAAACATCTTGCGTCCTTGGCCAGGCCCACCATCCTGGGCAAAACATTTTGGATCGTAATAAAGAGAAAGAAGTGAATTTACATGCTCAGATGCTTTAAAAACGACATCTCCGCCGCGTCCGCCGTCACCACCATCGGGACCCCCAAACTCAACCAGCGCCTCTCTTCTAAAGGACATCGAGCCGTCTCCGCCCTTTCCAGAGCGTACAATTACTTCAACGCTATCTACAAACATCTTCGCCTTCATGCGCCTTGAACCTCCAATTGAACGCGCAGAGAACCAATCTCTGCCGCTATGTTTGCTATTGATGGGTCACGTAGCATTTCGACAACATTGTCAGAGGCTTGCGAATGAAGCCATACTGCGCTAGAAGCAGCTAAGAATGGGTCGCCTTTTAAGTACGACCACCTAGCCGCTATCACTCCTGCTAGCAAATCGCCCATACCCCCCATAGCCATAAAGGGATTTCCAGCTGTATTTTCAAACACGCGCTGTCCATCCATAGAAACAACGAGTGTTTTTTCACTTTTTAATACGACTGTTGCGCCGTATCTATCAGCAATTGCTCGCGCAGCACCAATGCGGTCACTCGTCACTTCCGCACAAGCACAACCCAATAGGCGAGCAGCCTCACCTTCGTGAGGAGTAAGAATAATTTCCTGACCGGCAACAGGATCGTAGCCTTCATTTTTAGCATACCAACCTGCAAGAACACTTAATGCATCAGCATCTAGCACAAAACGACCCGAAGAGCCTGATAGAAGCCTTGAAATCGTAACCTCAGAGGAGACTGACATCCCTAGCCCCATGCCTGCAGCACAAACATCTGCTCGCGGCGGAACACAGCTTTGAGTCAACTTCGTAAATGTAGCTTCAGGAAGTAGCGCACCAGAAGATATACGAGAGGCATCTGGCACGACAAGATGAACTAACCCCGCTCCAGCAGCCCTAGAGCCCAAACCAGCGATAACAGGGGCGTGTATATAGTGAGAAGAACCACCTACGACACTAACTGTCCCAACTTGGCGCTTATGTACATTAAACGGCCGCTTAGGAAATGTCCCGCTAATCTGCGAAGGTAATCTAGATATGTCAAACATCGATATTAATAATCTTTTGAATAAAAAGCCACCCCACCACTATAAGCACAAGTACGGCTATACACGAGATGAGACCAGGCAAGGAAAACAAAAAAGGCATCATCATAGAAGGCTTTAAAATAGCCATTACAATACCTAAAAACAAAGGCAAAATTGAAACAATTATACCTTGTAAACGACCTTGAGCAGTAAGTGTCATTATTTTACGCTGAACCTTCATTCTGCCGCGTATTGTTTCAGAAATCTTATCAAAAATTTCTGTAACATTGCCACCAGTTTTGCGACTTATCACAATAGCAGTTGTTACCAATGTCAAATCGTCAGACCCAACTCTTTGCGAAAGCGAATCTAACGCATCTTCAAACGACATACCGATACTCAACTGACGCTGTAGAATCTCAAACTCTTCAGAAATTGGCTTCTCACCCATTTCTACGACGCTACCAAACGCTTGAACAATTGAAAAGCCAGCTCTAAGAGCGTTTGACATTGTTGCTAATGTATCAGGCAATTGAGCGTTAAATTTCTCGCGTCGACGCTTATCTAGCCAACGAGCAAGCGGGGATGTGCCGTTTTGCCAGCCAGGCTTAATCCTGACATCGCTAGACACATACCAAGCCGCCCCACCTGCGGAGAGAGCAAAAAGTATTGCTATCAGCCAACTAATCATTAGCCGCCCCTCCTATCGGTAACTTTAACATCTACATCGCTATCAGGATCAAACATTCTAACATCACAATCAAGCCCACGACCCTTAAGCTGATCAAACCACGTTGGTATAGCGCCTGTCGGGCGGAATTGGCCGATAATCTTACCGTCAGCAGCAACTCCCTTTTGCTCAAACGTGAAGATATCTTGAGTTACGATTTGATTGCCTTCTAAACCTGTAACTTCTGTAATAGCAACGACTTTACGCGAACCATCAGCTAATCGCGACTCGTGAATAATAATATCAACGGCACTTGCAATCTGTTCGCGAATAGCTCTTGAGGGCAGTTCCATACCACTCATTAACACCATAGTTTCCAGTCGCGAAATTACATCGCGCGGCGAATTAGCATGTATTGTAGTTAGCGAACCATCGTGACCAGTATTCATCGCCTGAAGCATATCTAAGGCTTCACCGCCACGGCATTCGCCGACGATAATGCGATCTGGACGCATTCTAAGACAGTTCTTTACTAAATCGCGAATAGTGACAGCGCCTTTACCTTCAATATTTGGCGGGCGAGCCTCAAGACGAACCACATGGGGCTGCTGAAGCCTTAATTCTGCTGCATCTTCTACCGTAACAATTCGCTCATTGCGTGGAATAAAGCCAGAGAGCAAATTTAACAGCGTAGTCTTACCAGAACCAGTACCACCGGCAACAATAATGTTCTTACGAAGAAGAACACATAAGCGCATAAATTCTGCTGCATTAGCAGTCCAAGTGCCAAAGCGAATAAAATCTGCTACACCAAGTGCCTTTTTTGAAAACTTACGAATCGTGATAGTAGGCCCAGAAAGAGCCAATGGCGCGATAATAGCATTTACTCGACTACCATCCTTTAAACGAGCGTCAACATACGGCTGCGACTCGTCAATTCTTCGCCCAAGAGGCGAAACGATTCGCTCAATAACAGAAAGCACACTCTGCTCATCGGTAAAACGACAATCTGAAAGGACAAGTTTACCATTACGCTCGATAAAGACACGATCTGGACCGTTGACCATAATTTCAGAAACTGTGTCATCTGCTAGTAATTCTTCAAGCGGCCCAAGACGAAGCGCTTCATTAAATACGTCTTCTTCAAGTCTATAAGGATCAATACCATCAGGAAGACGATTATTGGCAACTACCTCTTCAATAATTTGATGTATCTTTTGGCGCGCTGTCTCTTCTAAGCCTTCTGCATCTACACCAGCTAACGTCAGACGCTTCATATCAACACGCTTTAGAAGTTCTTTTTGAATTTGAGCTTGAACATCAGCACGAAGTTCAACTAGAGGATCTTCTTCCGTAGGAGCGTCTTCTTCGATTTCTTCTTCTATAGAATCAAGTTCTTGAGGCTCTTCATCATCATGCGACTTGTATAAAGTTGAATCCTCTGGCTTAGAAACTCTTAATAGACTCTGCCCTATTTGCACGACCATTGTGCCATCAAGCACAGTAGGAGAATCAATCTCTTCAGAGTTTACATAAGTGCCATTGGCAGAGCGAAGATCTTCTATCACGACTTTTTCATCAGTTACCGAAAGAATAGCGTGTCTTTCGCTAACATCAGGAAAATTAAGCCTTACCTTGCAGCTCTCACCGCGGCCGATTAAATAATTGCCGCGCTCAAGCTCAACTGTAGAGCGGACACCGTCGACTAATGTCGTCAGTATCATTTAAACACTCCTCCTGTCTTATGTTGACGCTTAAGATTCAACTCTTCAATTGTTGAGCGTATTTTCTGGAAGTCAACCTGTGGCAATTCTCTTTCAAACGATGTATCATTTTTGTTTCTAAGCGTTAGAACTAATCTGCCTTTCATCTGCTCTGTAAAGGCAATCATTTCTGCTTCACGCGGCGAAACCTCAAGTGTCACCAATGAGTATTGATCTCTCCTCATCCCAGAAGCATCTTGAGTTTTTGCTGTTTCGCGACCAGTTGACAACACCAAAACATTCTGCAATATAGTTAAAGTTGTAACATCCTTTGGATCATTTGAAAAAGCAAATGTACCAATCACGTCAACATGGTCATTGGGCCTAACCATCCCAGAGACACTTTGAGCTGGACCAACATTAATCGATATTGCTCTCATCTGGCGCTTTATATCATGCGATAAACCTTTCAGCGAAGGGTCACCGCCTTCAATATCAGACCAGAATAGAATATCCATCTTAGAGTGTGACACAAGAGTTTTGCGGCCAATCACCTCGTCTATGCGATCCTTTGTAAGTGCTTGCCCTCTTAAACCAAGTTTGGGCACAGTACAATACCCAAAATCGCTTCTTTCAAGAACAGTTCCTGCAGGCGTGTCATGGGCAAAGGCTAGAACATCTATCGTTCCATAACGCCTATCAATAGCGGCTTTTTTTTCTGCAACAGTTTTTTCTACCGCAGAAATATATAACCGCGTAAGTAATAACGCAAGAAGCCCGCAAGCAATTGAAATGACTAAAATGATCTTCTTGTTCATTAGAATAGTCCCTTAACCTTGCCAGTTTCTACATCTACATCTATACGCCTATAAGCAGGAGATGCGCTCGTGCCAGGCATAAGCTTAATTTCACCTGCTACTGGCACTAAGAGGCCTGCTCCGCAATAAACCAGCACATCCTTAACAGGAAGACGCCAATTGCGAGGATTGCCTCCTAGAAGCGGATCGTGCGAAAGCGAGTATTGAGTTTTAGCAATACAAATCGGGAAGCGCGAAATAGTCGGATCTTTCTGATAAGCTTCAAGCTTTTCCAACGCTTCTGGAGAATAATCAACTCCATCACCGCCATAAACTTCTTTAACCTGACGCTCAATACGATCTTTAAGAGGCTCATCTAAATTGCAAAGGAACTCAAACGAATTAGGTTCCTCACACGCAGCGACAACTGCATCTGCTAATTCAAGCGCGCCTTCGCCACCTTTAAGCCAATGATCAGAAACAGCAAACTTAGCTCCTGCACCTTCTGCAACGCGGCGAACGAGATCTCTCTCTGCCTGCGTGTCGGTATAAAACGCATTTAAACAAACTACAGGCTGAATACCTGAGCGGCGAATTATATCAATGTGAGCTAATAGGTTCTCGCAACCCTTTTCAAGGAGCTCTAAATTTTCTGTAGTGTAAACAGGATCAAGAGGAAGCCCTGCTTTTACCTTAGGTGCGCCGCCGTGTGATTTCAATGCTCTTACAGTCGCAACCAAAACTACGGCGTCAGGTTTTAAACCAGAGCAACGGCATTTGATATTCCAAAACTTCTCATAACCCATGTCGCTAGCAAAGCCAGATTCAGTAACGACATAATCACCTAACGCACATGCCAAGCGGTCTGCCACAACAGAGTTCTGACCAATAGCGATATTCGCAAAGGGACCAGCATGAACAAAAACAGGCTGACCTTCTATAGACTGCATAAGCGTGGGCTTAATAGCATTAACTAGAAGCGCACACATTGCACCATCAACTTCTAAATCTGCTGTTGTAACAGGAGCGCCTGACTTAGAGTAAGCAACAACTATTTTAGAAAGTCTTTGGCGGAGATCTTTCAAATCAGCGCTCATTGCAAGGATTGCCATAACTTCTGAGGCTACTGTAATATAAAAGCCACTCTTGCAATTATACCCATCAAGCTTTCCGCCGCGTCCAATTTCGATATCTCTAAGACCTTGTGCGCAGAAATCGACAGCCCAACGGAATTGAATTCGTGACTCGTCAATATCAAGTCTCTTTAGACCACGCTCTGCAAGCCACTGATCATCATGATTTTGCTCGTGCTGCATACGAGAATTTAGCGCTACCATAGCCAAGTTATTAGCATTAGTCACCGCATCAATATCACCAGTAAGGCCAAGCGAAAGAGACGTCAGCGGCACAACCTGCGCCAACCCTCCACCTGCAGCGGAACCTTTAATATTAAACGTAGGGCCGCCCGAAGGTTGTCTTACGCAGCCGATAACCTTTTTGCCGAGCTTGCCTAACCCCTGCACGAGACCTAAGGTAGTTGTTGTTTTACCTTCACCTAATGGTGTAGGAGTAATAGCGGTAACATCAATATATTTCGCTTTTTTTACTCCACCAAGACGAGAAAGAACCTTATTTACATCAATTTTTGCAAGGACCTTGCCATAAGGCATCCACTCGTCTTCCTTAAGACCAAGTTCAGCTACTATATCTGCTGCTGGCCTTAAAGTTTCTTCTGCCGCTTCTGCAATTTCCCAATCTTTAAGTTTTGTAGGATCTAATTTTTTCATATCGCTTTTCTCGCCTCCTCTAAATCTTTAAATACTCCTGCGCCTATCATTTGAACGATAAGGTTACCAATTGCTGTACCTTCAACGGGACCAGCAAAAACATCAAGCCCCGTAGCTTCTGCAGTTAACGCATTAAGATATTTATCCTGACAGCCGCCACCAACGATATTAATCGAAGTAAAATTGCGCCCGGTAATCTCTGAGAGGTTCGCAATATTAGAAGCATAGCATTCTGCCAATGACCTATAAACACATTGCATAAGTTCGCCGATTTTTATAGGCTTTGGCCCGTTTTTGGAAGCTGCCTCTACAACTTCAGAAATCATCGACTCTGGATTCATAAAACGCTGATCATTAACATCAATGGTTACCTGATAACGATCTGCGCCACGAGCGGCCATCTCCAAATCAGCAAACGAATAACGCCGTCCTTTTTCCCAGTCAACAATACCCTTTAAGGCTTGTATCGTCTCATCTGAATCTTTGCCCTGAACATATTTATCACCATTAAGCTCGCGCCTGATGGATTGAATCATCCAAAGCCCCATTATGTTTTTCAAGAACCTAAAACGACCCCAAGCACCACCTTCATTCGTAAAATTGGCCTTTCTTGATTCGTCAGTCGTAAGAGGCTTGTCGTTTTCAATGCCCAAAAGCGACCATGTACCACTGGAAAGATAAACTGCTCTATCATCGCGTGCTGGAACTGCCAGATATGCGCTACCAGTATCATGAAGAGCCGGCAACACAACTTTTACGCCTTTATAAAAGCCTACCTGTGCTCCTGGCATTTCAAGTTTACCAAAAATACGCTTTGGCAAGCCAAGCTTCTCGATAAGTTCATAATCCCAATCCATCTTAGCCGCATCAAGAAGCGAGGTAGTGGAGCTATCGGTATATTCGTGAACAATGTTGCCAGTTAGCCTATAATTAATATACTCTGGCATCATTAAAAACTTAGCCGCCTTCTCAAGTTGCTCAGGATGCTCTTTCTTAAGCGCCCAAAGTTGATAAATCGTATTAAAGCTCGTTTTTTGAATACCAGCTCTAGAGTAAAGTTCTTTAAAGCTCAGCACTTGAGACTCTATCTCTTCAGCAGCTCCTGCCGTGCGCGTATCACGATATGCTACCGCGTCTCCTACCATCTCGTCATTCTCATCAAGAAGAACAAAATCAACGCCCCATGTATCAATGCCGATAGACTCTATCTGGGCTTTTTCTATAGCCGCGTCTATACCAGATTTTACACTGGAAATAAGTTTTTCGACATCCCAACAATCATGTCCGTCTTTGCGGATTTGCGAATTTTCAAAACGGTAAACTTCTTCAAGCGTAAGCTTGCCGTTTTCAACCCTGCCGAGCATATGTCGCCCGGAACTTGCACCAATATCTACAGCTAAAAAGTTTTTCATATACGAATTATATCAAATAAACAAGAAAAAAAAGCAATTAAATTGCATAAATGATATCTTCAGGGGGTTGAACACTAAATTCCACCCTCTTGTTAGTTGCTGGATGAATAAAACTAAGCATCACTGCATGAAGCAGTGTCCGTTTAGGACGTCTCCTCATCGCCTTATCTAAAGCAGACTTGCCGTATTTTGAGTCGCCTACTATTGGGCAGCCTAATTCGGCAGCATGAATACGTATTTGATGCATGCGTCCTGTTTCGATTTTAAATTCTATAAGCGAAACACCTGATTTTTTAGAGAGAACCTCCCATCTAGTTATAGCTATCTTTTGTTCTCTACCCACTGGACCATTTAAAATGCCGGTGGGTTTTTCTGGTGCTCCGTGACAAACTGCTAAGTATGTTTTCTCAACTTCCTTATGACTCTCAAACTGATTACGCAAATGAACATACGCACGCTTGGTGCGAGCAAAAACCATTACTCCACTAGTATCTAAATCGAGGCGATGAACTACTCCCGGGCGTTCAACACTACCCACGCAAGAAATCTCTGGATAAATGCGTGCTAATTCGTCTGCAATAACCCTAGCCTCACACCCTGGAGCGGCATGAACCAGTTCACCGGCATCCTTTGAGATGATTAGTATCTCCGAATCTTCAAATAATACACGCATTGAGTAATTATTAATTATAGCGAACGAGTCATCGCTATTTCAGGACAAGTAAAGGGATTAGCATGCTTTGTACAATTAATACACCCAGTATAAAGCTTATGCATTACTTTAGTCTTAGGTATCTCGATAAATCCAAGTTTACTAAAGAACTTTGGCGCAAATGTTAAAACGATTGCCTCTTTTATCCCAGAATGGCGAGCACGATCTAAAAGTGTATTAACGATTATGCTACCAGTTCCTAGTTTTCTAAAACCTTCCTTTACGGCTAACGACTGGACTTCAACGGTAGCTTTTTCTATTTGTCCAATTTCTGGGTGAATTACATATGCAGCACATCCACATAGCATTCCATCTTTTTCAGCAATAACAAACCTATCGATATTACCAACGATATCTCCCATTGAGCGAGGGATAAGCTGATCATCATTATCTGCAATCAAATCAAAAATTGACTGTGCGTCTAATAGCTTAGCGTTTCTTACAGTAATTGCTTCACTCATACTGCCCCCTCTTCTGCTACTTCATGAAGAAGCGCATTAAGCGCAAATTCTACGGATTGCAAGCGGACATCATCTCGCGTACCGGAGAAAAATGCTGGAAAAACCATCGCCCGCAAATTTGTTGCAACGCCAAAGAAAACTGTGCCAACAGGTTTTTCAGGCGTACCTCCTGCTGGACCAGCTATTCCAGTTACAGAAATAGCAATATCGGCATTTAAAAGTTTTTTCACACCTTCTGCCATCTGCAACGCACATTCCTTTGATACTGCACCATTAGTGAGGATAACGTTTTCAGAAACTTTTAAAGTGTTTATTTTAACGCTATTATCATAGGAAATTACACCCCCTAAATAAACTGCGCTAGCCCCAGAAACATGAGTAATTGCCGCGCCGATAGCTCCGCCAGTACAACTTTCTGCCGTCGCACATTTTACCGATTTTGCGGTTAAAAGTTTAACTAACTTTTCAGCCAAATCTTTTATTTTAGGATTTAACATCTCTCTCATAATAACGTCTCATATCAAACACGAGACCAGCCGCTGCGGAAAAGTCCGCTACGGCTGGCTCGATGTTTAAGGCTTTATGAATTAGGCCTTGGTAACCTTGCCATTCTTTATGCAACGTGTGCAAACGCAAATGCGCTTGACGTTGCCTTTGGCATCAGCCGCACGAACGGTCTGAAGGTTTGGCAGGAAGCGACGCTTCGTGATACCGGTCGTGTGAAGACCAATGCCGCCTTTATACTTGGGTGAACCCTTACGCACAACAACGTTGCCGACCGAGGGGCCCTTGCCACATATAGCACAAACTCTGGACATTTTTTTATTCCTTTCGCTTGAAGTTTGTTAGTTGCCGGGCTGCCATTCAACATTTGCGAATGCATTGTCGAACGCTGCTGAAAGACCACCGAGATTATCACCAGGAACGGCTGAAGAAGACTTTTCAGCATTGGTGCTTTCAGTCGTTTCAGTTGTCATAGCCTTGATCTCTTCTTCAGTCATGCTCATCGCACGAATAGAAAGACCGATGCGACGCTCCGCGCGATCTACCTTAACGATGCGAGCTTCAACTTCCTGACCGACTTCAAGAGCATCCTTAACCTTCTCTACGCGCTGATCGCTGATCTGAGAGATGTGGACGAGACCGTCAACGCCATCTTCGAGCTCAATGAACGCACCGAAAGAAGCTGTCTTAGAAACCTTACCCTTAACAACACCACCAACAGGGAACTTCTGGGCAATCTTTTCCCATGGGTCTTCCTGAGCCTGCTTAAGGCCGAGAGAGATACGCTGTTCTTTTGGATTGACATCAAGAACAACTGCTTCAACTTCTTGACCCTTCTGGAGACACTCGGAAGGATGATTAATCTTACGCATCCAGCTCATATCGCTGACGTGAATCATGCCATCAATGCCTTCCTCGAGTTCAACGAACGCACCGTATGCAGTGAAGTTACGGACCTTGCCGCTGATACGCGAACCAACCGGGAAGCGATCCTGAACGGTATCCCATGGATTGGCCTGCGTCTGACGGATGCCGAGCGCAATCTTCTGGTTTTCGATATCGACAGAAAGAACGACGACCTGAACTTCGTCACCCATAGCGAGCATATCGCTTGCACGAGCAACACGCTTTGTCCAGCTGAACTCGCTGATATGGACGAGACCTTCAATGCCAGGAGCGATTTCGATGAACGCACCGTAAGCTGCGAGGTTAACGACCTTACCAGAAACACGGCTGCCGACAGGGAACTGCTCTTGGATTGTCTCCCAAGGATTGACGGTGGTCTGCTTGAGACCGAGCGATACGCGCTCGCGGTCACGATCAACATCGAGAACCATAACGTCAATTTCCTGACCAACCTTAAGAACTTCAGCAGGATGCTTAATGCGGCCCCAGCTCATATCAGTGATATGGAGAAGACCATCAAGACCATCGAGATCGATAAATGCACCGAAATCAGTGATGTTCTTTACGCGACCCTTGCGAACTTCGCCCTTCTGAAGCGAGCCCATAAGCTCTGCACGCTTCTCAGCGAGAGTGCCTTCAATAAGTTCACGACGAGAAACGATAAGGTTGCGTCTCTCGTTAGAAATCTTGATAACTTTAAAATCAAATGTCTGCCCGACGTAGCCTTCAAGCTCTTTAACGGGAGTGATTTCAACCTGTGAGCCAGGAAGGAACGCTTCAACATCATCAATCTTTACGAGAAGACCGCCGCGCGTAGCCTTAATGACTGTACCAGTAACAACGCTACCTTCGACATAACGCTCAAGGATCTTCTCCCAACGAATCTTGTCGTCTGCAGCTTTCTTTGAAAGAACGACATTACCAGTCTTCTCGTTCTCCATTTCGCGGAGCATAACGGTGACCTTGTCGCCAATCTTAACTTCAGCATCTTCGCCGAATTCTTCAAGCGGGATAGCACCTTCGCTCTTGTAACCGATGTCGACGAAAACTTCGTCGCCCTTGATAGAACTAACGACGCCATCAATGAGGCTGCCGTTTTTGAATTTAACTTCCTGCGCAGAAGCTGCGAGAAGTTCGCTCATCACCGACGACTTTTCCGTCGCGGCTGTAGGCTTTCTAATTGCCATTTTATTATTCTTTCGTTTGTTAATATTCGCGGATTTCTGCCGCGTCCGCCCCAGATTTAGGCACGGAAACACGTATTCTATCAAATTTTGATAAATTTTACAATATTCAAGATAATTTGGAGTGTAATCGGTTAGTCATTGCCGAAAATTATTGATTGGACTTGCAGTTACTTTCATAACTTGCGTTTAGTTTTGGACACGACGTACAAAAAGTAGAGACTCAAAAATTGAACCCTCTATGATAAGTCGGCTTTCCACGATTGACTCTAAATTTAACTTGTCGCCTTGATAAGACGAATACAGATAAATCCCAAAGCGGCAAAAACAAGTATTGAAATGAATAGTATGAGATTCCTGGGCGAGAGAAATGGGATGGAGTTATCGAAGTCCCGACATTGAAGATCTTTCCAATCGTTTGGAATGTCTATCTCAAAGCGGACCGGGTCACGAACGCGATCGATGTAATCAATGAGATTATCGTCGTAGCGCTGACGCTCAGCGCCCTTCCCTCGACAAGGCAAAATCTCGTCGGGCCCATAAAACTTTCTTGTGCGACATCCCCCCACTCCGGCTGGAAAGAGTTTACGCTTCGCACTTTTCCTCCAGATATCCACTTGTGCGTCGGATATGCGGTTCAGATCGACGGTTACGACGATACCGAAAGCGCTTGCACGACATGTCCGGGCATCGGCGTAATGCCGAGCGCATATCTGGCGCACATAAACGTCGTTCTAAGTCGTAGCAGCTTTAGCGTCATACGAGAAAGGCGCAATCGAAAACTGCAACAGACTTGTCAGAAGATGGTTCCCTGAAGGGACTGACTTCAATAGCCTTACAAGACGCGAGATTAGGCAACTCGAAGACTGGATTAACACCACCCACAGAGAATCACTTAACGGAGAAACTGCATATGCGTATGATTCACGTTTGGCCAAGACGGCTTAAGGAGTTTTTGCTGACCCACCCTCTTTACAAGTCACCTTACTGTATCAATTAGCTCTAACCCTTCATTCTCCTCAAGAACAAAATGGCTAAGTCCAGATTTACAGTTGCTGACCCTTTTCTTTGTCAATTGATTTAAAAGCCGGTTGTATTCCTTCACGTGAACCAGTCATCCGCTGAACGAAGACAGCATCGTTCGTGTATGTACACGTATTTGAAAGAAACAC
>JAGBZX010000043.1 GCA_017628025.1 Kiritimatiellia bacterium
CCTAAAGAGCCACTACCGCGGCAAGAGCAAGAGCCTCTCTCGTTAGCATCCTCCTCGCCGAAATCTGAAGTAAAAAGCTCATAAAGCCCAAAATACTTTAAAGCATCCGTAACATACGAACGCTTAATAGTGGACTTCTTCGCCCTCCAATAAGGAGAATGAGTATACTTCTTTCTTGCCATCTCAAGACGTATTATATCATAAAATGAGAATTATGTGCGGAAAAATCTAGAGGGAAGATTTAATCATATTTTATACGATTATAATTGAGAGAGTTGCGATAATTAATTAATCCCAAATTGTGTGGAAATTTGATATACTACTCGTCATTGAAGAGATGTTTAAAAATAAACCACAAAAAGAAAAATAAACCACAAAAAGAAAAGTAAATCACAAATCGAATAGTAAGCCGCAAGTCGAATAGTGAGCTACGAATAGAAGAATAAACCACAATCCGATAGAGCCGCAAATCGAGGAGTGAGCTACGAATAGAAATGTGATCAAGTAATCAAAAAGTGGCCACTAAATAAAGATTGACCACTTAACAAGAAGTGAATTACTAAACCAAGAGTGAACCACTAAAAACTAAAACGGGGCTATTTCTTATGATTAATATAGTCAGAGCCAAAGATAAGCGCATCGCCAATTTTAACGCTAGGCCAGCATTCCCTGAAGAGGCAGAAAAAATTGCCTCTGAGGTTCTAGCTGATATTAAAAAAAATGGTGAAATTGCCGTAAAAAAATATGTCAAACGTTTTGAAGGTTATCCTGGCTCTTCACTAAAAGTAAATGCAGACCTCAAAGAGATAGAAAAAGCTATCCCCAAAGACATTGCAAAAGCTGTAAAAAGTGCCCACCAAAATGTCGCAAAATTTTCAAAAGCTTCCCTTAGAAAAGACTGGTCAATTAAGACGATATCCGGCGGTACACTAGGTGAATTCTTTTCTCCAATGGATCGCGTAGGTGTCTATGTTCCAGGTGGTACCGCCCCTTTAGCGTCTACCTCAATAATGACCGTCACTCTTGCAAAAATAGCCGGTGTTAAGGAAATTGTAGCTTGTACACCTGCTGGTAAAGATGGCAATGTCAACAAAGTCCTTCTTTACGCTCTAAAACTTGCAGGTGCTACAGAAATCTACCGCGTAGGTGGCATTCAAGCTATTGGCATGATGGCTTTTGGTACAAAAAATTGCAAAAAAGTCCAAAAAATTGCTGGCCCTGGCAACGCATTTGTCACCGCAGCCAAGCGCCAAGTATATGGTTATGTAGCTATTGACCAAGTCGCAGGTCCCAGCGAAATTGCCGTTTTGGCAGATGACACAGCCAACCCTAAATGGGTAGCCGCTGACCTATTAAGCCAAGCTGAACACGGTAGCGGACTTGAGAAATCACTTTGCGTATGCACTAGCGTGCGTTTTGCTGAAGCCGTCAGAAGCGAAGTTCTTGCTCAAACAGAAACACTTTCAAGAAAAGACATTATTAAGCGTGTTATTGATCGTGATGGCATTCTTATCGTTGTCGCAGCTGACGTAAAAGAAGGCCTAGAAATAGTAAATCGTTTTGCCCCAGAACACTTTGAAATAATGACCGCTAAGTCAATGAGTCTTTTAAAAGACGTTCGTAGCGCTGGCGCAGTTTTTGTCGGCAACTGGACACCCGAGTCCGCTGGAGATTTCGTTGCCGGTCCCTCCCATGTTCTACCTACTGGCGGAGCTGCCGACATGTTCAATGGCCTTACACCAGATGACTTCCGTCGTAGGCATAGCTTCGTAGCCTATACGCGCAAGGATCTTGAACGAGAAGCTGCCTCGATTGAAGCTTTTGCTCAAGTTGAAGGACTTGATGCTCACGGAAGAGCTGCTTCTATAAGATTTACACCTAAAAAGTAATTGCCTTGAAAACTCCGTGTGCATACGACATCGGCTCTGCTTTTGCCGCTTTAATTTGGCCTTTTTTTAAAAAGCGCCGGCAGCTAAGCATAGACAACATACTTAAAGCCCACATTACTTCTGACCCCAAAGAGGCCTCTAGAATTGCCAAACAAGCCTGGTGTCACCTAGCAGGTCACATATTAGAGGCAATAAGAACACCAAAGCTAATAAAAGACACTTCGTGGCGCGAACATTTAGACACTTCTCAAGCACACCCAGAAACTGTTAAGCTTCTTTTAGAGTCTCCTGAAACCCCTATACTTCTTGTAAGTTCACATCATGGAGTTTGGGAAGCAGCGACTAATATAATCTCTTTTGCTAGGCCAATGATTGCAATAGCTAGAGTAATGAACAATAAACTCGTAGCGAAATGGATGAAAAGTCATTTTAGAGGTCGTGTTACTGTAATTGACAAGAACCGCGGCTTTACCCCTGACATTCTTCGCAAATGGAAAGAAGAAAAATCAGCGATGACAATCCTTATGGATCAACACACCTCAAGAGGTGCAATGCTTAAATTCATGGGTAGACCAGCTAAAACTTTCACTAGCGCAGTGCGCCTTGCAATGCGCACAGGATACCCTATTGTAGTTGGCTCTTTTGTTAGGATTGGCCCATATAAATACGCACTAGTCGGAGGCTCCCCGTTAAGATTTGACAAAAACTCTGACCGTGATGCCAATACTCAATTATTAAACGATAGACTAGAAGAGGCTATAAGAAAATATCCTGAGCAGTATCTTTGGGCACACAAAAGATGGCGCCACGATTAAATACCTAATTCTAGTTCTTGTTTACAAGGACCAAAAGAACGACGGTGTTCTGGGCACAAGCCATACTTCTTAATAGCTGCGATATGTGCCTTTACGGGGTAACCCTTGTGCTTTGCAAAGCCATAATCAGGAAAAAGAGAATCTAACTTTACGCATTCCTCATCGCGCGCTGTTTTAGCTAATATCGAAGCTGCCGCAATAAGTAGCGATTTCGAATCGCCTTTTATAATGTTTGTTGATTGACAGGGCAACCCCTTTACAGGTAACCCATCTACTAACACGTGAGGAGTTTGACTTTCAGGAAGATTACTCAGAATACCTTCCACTGCCCTTCTCATTGCTAGATGGGTCGCATTTAAAATATTTATCTCATCAATCTCTGCTGGCGTTGCGCTACCTATCGCCCAAAGCGAATTATCTTTGATTACTAAAGACAAATTTTCACGAGTCCGCGGCGAAAGTTTTTTTGAATCATTGACCTTTGCCCATTTATCTAAAGCTAGAATTTCTAATTTCTCAATTGGAGCATAAACAGCGGCGGCATAAACGGAACCTGCTAATGGCCCACGCCCTGCTTCATCCACACCAATCGCAGCACACGATAGCGCCCTTTCAAATTGAAGCATGCTCATATTACAAATTTACCAGCAAGAAAGCCTAAAATAACGCCTACGAAAAGCAAAATTAACGTTATAATAAGATTTTCTTTCATGCTTCGATTAAGCCTAAATAAAACAGCTAACCCAATACCTGCACCTGTAAAGGAACTAGCCATCATAGCCCCAGCACTAATAGCACCCTTGCAATATAATTCAGCTGAAGCTACTGATATTGCGCAGTTTGGAATTAACCCGAGAAAACCTCCAACTAGCTCACCAATAAAGGGTTTCGTCAAATTTAACTTCGATAGACATTCCTCACCCCATATATGCATACACAACTCAACAACTCCAGAAACTACAACTATAAATAAGAAAATTTCTAATGTGTGAATAAGAGCCGGTAAAAAAATGCCCTTGTGTTTATGACAATTGCATCTACTATGACTGCATAACTCGTGAACTGAGTTTTGTTCTACCTTTTGAGCGTTGAATCTTAAAAATGCATCGACTATAAAGCCAGCAAAAAAAGCACCGATGCATTTGATGGAAACTACTTTTATAAGAAATTCTGGTGGCAACTGTTTCGAAATCAAGATAGGCAACAGTTCATCTGAAGTGGAGAGGAAAACTGCTAATAAGGTGCCTAAAGAAACTACACCACCAGCATAAAGAGATGAAACTGCTGCGGAAATACCACATTGCGGCACCGCTCCAGCGCACGCACCTACGAGCGGACCTAAAGAGCGAGCACGCCCGAAGAAACCTTCGAGCGCGCCGCCTGCTTTCGCTTCAACCGCCTCCATCACAAGATATGTGACGAAAAGTAACGGTAAAAGAGTTAGCGTTTCTTCAATAAAGTGTATCACGCCTGGGCGATAGCTTCAGCGGGGCACTGTGGCGCGCACATACCGCAGTCAACGCACTTAGCTGCGTCGATTGTGTAAGGCGAACCTTCGGTGATAGCTTCAGCAGGGCAAGATTCCTTGCACACGCCGCAACCGCAGCACTTATCTGCACTAATTACATGAGCCATTACGATTCCTCCTATGATTTATTATTTGTTCTTATGACGCTGTGCTTTCATGCGCTTGTCGTATTTATGCTTCGACATTTTTTTGCGCCTTTTCTTTTTGATACTTCCCATTTCTTTCTCCTTGGTTATTACAAAAGTTAGTAGATAATCTTGTTAAGTGCAAGCTCAATGATACCTGTAGCACCAGCTGCCTTAAGCTGTGGGATGAGATCTCTAACAATCTTTTCATCAACTACAGACTCTACGGCATACCAGTTCTCGTCATTAAGCTTGTTGACAGTCGGCGCGTGAAGCGCAGGCAAACACCCAACTACCTTATCAAGAGTCTTCGCAGGGGCATTGCACTTAAGTAAAACGCGACGGCGGGCCTCAAGAGCACCCGTCAAAAGCATTTTAATCTGCTCAAGTTTCTCACGCTTTTGCTTATTCTTCCACGACTTCTTATTAGCGATAAAGCGCGTCGTTGATGTCAAAATTGTATCAACAATACGAAGGTTATTAGCACGAAGCGAAGAACCCGTCTCTGTAAGGTCGACAATAGCATCAACAAGCTCTGGAGCCTTAACCTCAGTAGCGCCCCAACTGAACTCAACCTCAGCCTTTACTTTGTGCTTCTTGAGATAACGCTTAACCAAACCAACTGCCTCAGTTGAAATACGCTTGCCGTTAAGATCTTTAACAGATTTGATTTTAGAATCGTTAGGAACTGCTAGAACCCAACGCACTGGATTTGAAGTTGCTTTAGAATAATTCAACTCACAAATCTCTTCTACATCGCTACCGTTTTCGTAGACCCAATCGTAACCGCAAATACCGGCATCAAGAAGACCAAGCTCTACATAGCGACTCATCTCTTGCGGACGCAAGAGACGGCACTTTATTTCTTCGTCATTGATTGACGGAATATAACTGCGCGAAGAGCATGAGATATCAAAACCTGCGCGCTTAAAGAGCGCGAAAGTTGATTCTTGCAAACTCCCCTTAGGTAAACCGATAATTATTGCCATTTTATTGCCTTCCAAGATTCATTTCCGTGAATTATATCATATTATCACGCAGGAAACAAGGATTTACACTTTATTTCCAGCCATCCTGCGGAAAAATTCCGCCACTGTTTTAGAGCCATCTTCTGTATCGGGCCAAAGCTTTGTCCCTAGGAACAAGAAGATAAACGTCGCTATTGAAGTAATCGGGAACATTACAACCATTTGCCTAAAGACTGGGAACGCAAAACCAAGTGCGTAAGCAACAAAGCCTACTGAAGCGCCACCGACAAGACCAGCCAAACCAGAACGGCGCGAAAGGCGCTTATTTAAAATACCCATAACCATCGGGATAGCTGTTGGCGGAAGGAAAATAGCAAAGACCTTGTTAGTCATATTAAACAAATCATCAGAACCTTGCATTGCACTTAAAATCAACGCTAACGCAACAGCAATTGCAGAGACGATAATTGTCGTGACTTTGGCCACCCTTAGTCTCGTTTCTGCTGACGAAGCAGCTCTAGCTTTGACATACATCTCATTTACAATAACCGATGCCGCGGCGTTGACATTGGCAGAAACAGCACCCATTGTTGAAGCAAACATAGCAATGACCATCAACACAAGAAAGCCACGCGGCAAAACATTTGCACAAACGATAGCAAACGTTGAATTCAACTCCGCAGCAGGAATCTCTGGCAAGAACAACCTACCGGCCATTGCTGGTAAGAAAAATAACGGGGGAGCGGCAAACTGAAGAAACGCGACCAAATAACCTGCCTTGCGAGCATCCTTCTCACTACACGTAGAACAGTAGCGCTGAACTAATGACCAGTTAGTAGATTGCGTCAAAGTAACAGTTAAGAAGAAAATAACTAAATAAAGCCAAGTATACTGCCCATTGACAAAATTAAAGAACCCTTCTGGCGCCTTATCTATAAGCGTTGAGAAACCATTAGATAACCCTTGAGCCCAACTGGTAGGCTCTGCTGCTGTTGAGGCAAGCTTATAAAGTGAGAGCGGCAAAAGTGCAAGCATCAAAACTAGAATCACCGCAAACTGCAAAACAGAACATGTCAAGATTGCTCTTAAACCACCGCATGCAGCATAAATTGCAACAACAGCACCACAAAGACCAATTGCAGCTGCAGGAGAAAGTCCTGTTCCTACTCCTACAATAGCCCCTACTGCAAGAAGCTTAAACGCATTGTCTGCCATCTGCATAGGAAGACCTAATAAAGCTAGTATTGAACACATGCGCGGAGTATAGCGAATTGAAATATAATCAATAGGACTTTTTAGAGCTGCTCTTCGCCATTTAACAGCTAAAAACCTCGCCCCAAGTGCAACGGCTGGGGAGAACATCCAGCAAACAGAAACGGCAACCCAACCAAACTTGTATGCAAGAGCAGAATACATCACAAAGCCTAATGCAGAGAAACTATTCATATAAAAGCCTATGCCCGACATCCACCAAGAGGTTGTGCGGTCATTGCCAAAATAACGATCAGAAGACTTTGTACGGCGAGAATAAAAAGCTCCTACACCAACCATCAGAGCACAAAATGCCGCTACAACAATCAAATCAATTAAACCAATCTTCATATATTCTCCGCATTCTTGAAAATCAAAACTTATTAATTAAATCCTACTTTAAAAGTTTATCATAATTGCATCTCTTACTTCTATGCTTCTCATATACAGAATTGATTCTGTATATGAGAGAGAAAACTCTAGTTTATTGCTTCACTGGTGCGACTGACTGGGATCGAACCAGCAACCTTCGGCTTCGGAGGCCAACGCTCTATCCAATTGAGCTACAGTCGCAATAGTTTATTCCTCGACTGGCATCGGCGCAATTTCTTCAAATTTCGCCACCGCATCGTCATGACCGCCACGGACAATCAATAACCCTGCGTGAGCCTGAGGGAAGCGCGTATGAAGCCAATGTTCAAGTTTTGGCTTTACATCAATCTTAACTAGTAGCGCCGTTATTATCAGCGTTACAGCTGCGTCAACTAAACGACGAGCAGAAAGATCGTGATACTGCTTATCTTTCGTCTTAACAAACTGAATCGTTTCGTCCAGATCAGCAAGCAATGCTTTCATACGAGGATGATGATCACTCCAACCTGCACCGAGGATATCCTCGATAACATCTGCAGTCATCTGCCCCATAACACCAGCAATTGCCGCGACAACTTGTAACTGCGACGTTCCTTCGTAGATTGTCGTAATGCGTGCATCACGATAATAACGCTCGACAGGATAATCCTTCATATATCCTGATCCGCCAAGAACAGATACTGCCGCAGATGAAACTCGCATTGACATCTCTGAACCGAAGTACTTCGCCATCGGAGTAATCATCTTATTAAAGGCAGCATACTTTTTCATGCGCTCGCGTACTGATGGAGCTTCCGGCGTTCCCTTAACCTTCTCAAATTTTTGAGTTAGGCCATTTTCCATATCAACACACTTTGAGCAATAATATGCTAGTGCTCGTGACGCCTGAACATCAACAGCCATATCAACTAACAATTCGCGTATAGCTGGGAAGTTATCAATCGTAACGCCGAACTGCTTACGAGACGCTGCGTACTCACGCGCCGCTCTATACGCTGCCTCACCAATACCAGTGCCCTGTGCTGCAATACCAACACGAGCGCCATTCATAAGTGCCATTACATACGTAATAAGGCCACGCTTACGCTGACCAATAAGCTTAGCTGGTGCATTGTCAAAAACAAGCTCGCAAGTTGGTGAACCATTAATACCAAGCTTATGCTCAAGACGACGCACCTTCACCTGCGGTCCATTTTGAACAAGAAGACAAGAAAGGCCTCTGCCGTCACTTGAATCTGGCTCAGTACGAGCTAAAACAAGCAACACCTCTCCACAGCCATTAGTAATAAAGCGTTTTACGCCATTAACATACCAATTGCCATTTTCATCTTGGTACCCGATTGTTTTAACGCTCTGAAGATCAGACCCTGCATCAGGCTCTGTTAATACCATTGCGCCAGAGTACTCTCCTGAAACAAGTTTAGGAACGTATTCTTTTTTGATGTCTTCATCAGCGAACATATTGATTGTATCAGCGATGCCTTGCAATCCAACCATATTCATTAGCGAAGCATCAGCGCGAGAAACCATGTCATTTACAGCTGACATCACTGTGCATGGCATATTTAAACCGCCGAAACGATGTGGTATTTGAATACCCAGTAACCCTGCTTGCGCAAACAACTTCATCGCTAAAGCAATGCCAGGGGTATATGTTACAGTGCCATCTTCATTAAGTATGTTTCCGACGCGGTCTGTCTCCTCAGCAGTAGGCGCGATTCTATTGCCGGTAATATCACCAGCAATATCAAGAGCTCTAAAGTAGTTATCAAGAGCTTCTTCTGCGCTACGAGGTGCTATATCAGACTCTGATGTGAAACCATCTTCAAGAAGCGAGGCAACCTCTGTAAGATCAAGAGCCTCTATCGTTTTCTTGATTTCGGGATTATCTCTATAGAAATTGCTCATCTTTATTTCGCCTTAAGTGTTTTAATAAGCATTGGAATGACTACCTTCAAATCACCAACTATACCATAGTGAGCAACCTTGAAAATAGGAGCATCCTTATCAGTATTAATCGCTATTATTTTCTGCGAGTCTTGCATGCCAGCTAAGTGCTGTACTGCACCAGAAATGCCACAACTTATCATAAGTGCTGGTCTAACAGTAACACCAGTTTGACCAATCTGACGCTCATGTTCGCAATAACCAAGGTCAACCGCAGCTCGGCTACCACCAACAGCACCGCCTAAAGCATCTGCTAGGTCATGAAGAAGCTGGAAGTTCTCTTTTGACCCAACACCCGCACCACCGCACACGATAACGCGAGCACCTTTAAGATTAACAGACGAATGCTTGCGAAGGATACTAACTATCTCGACTGGAATTTGAAAATCATCAAGCTCAGCGGCATGATTTATAACCTCTCCGCTACGCTCAGTTCTTTCAAGAGCCTTCATCACACCCTCGCGAACAGTTGCCATCTGCGGCCAGTTGCGCGGGTTTACAATAGTTGCGATTATATTACCACCAAACGCAGGGCGAATCTGATGAAGAATATTGGTAAAGTTCTCACCAGTCTTCTTATCAGTATAATCACCAATTTGAAGATCTGTGCAGTCTGCTGTAAGACCACATCTAAGCTCTGAAGCAACTGCAGGAGCAAGGTCGCGCCCCATATGCGTAGCACCAAAAAGAAATATCTGCGGGGAGATTTTCTTTATTAAACTTGTCAGAACTCGCCTGTATGGTAAGCCAATGTAGTTTACCAGTTTAGGATCATCGACAATATGTACTATGTCTGCGCCAGAATTAATAAGCGCTTGCGCCAAACCTTGAACATTGCTTCCAACTAAAACAGCTGCAAGTTTTGTGCCAAGTTTATCGGCTAATTCCCTACCCTTACCGAGCAATTCAAAAGCTATATCTGACTGAACGCCTTCTTCTTGCTCAGCGTAAACCCAGACTTCACCCGATCGTGTGTTCATCTCTAAGCTCCTTTACGAGTGCTTCTATCGCATCAATTTTAGGCTCGATTGATTTAAAACCTTTACCAGCAAGAACGACAGACTCAATTTTATTTACACTTGTGGGAGAACCCGCAAAACCGCAACGCGAAGCATCGCAAGCAATATCATCGCACGAAAGCGTATTTGGCTCATAATTTTTATATTTCATCACGAGCCTTACATCCGCGGGTCTAAGTTCACCAAACTTCTCAGTAACAGTAAAGAGCGCTGGAAGTTCAACTAAATCTGTCTCCACACCCGTGCCAATATCGCGCTGAACGAGCGCGCGACCATCTTTAAAGTCAATACTTTCTAGATATGTTACAGCAGGCATGCCGAGCTTTTCAGCAATTTGCGGACCAGTCTGAGCCGTGTCGCCGTCAATAGCCTGACGGCCACAAAAAACCAAGTCTGGCGAAAATCTTTCAACTGCCTTTGAAAGAATGTAACTTGTTGCCAAAGTATCAGAACCTGCCGCCTTACGGTCAGTAACGAGATAAACCTCATCGACACCACGATAGAGCGCTTCTCTTAAGATAGCTTGAGCGGCGGGTAAACCCATCGTTATAGCGATAACCTTACCACCGAAACGCTCCTTTACAGAAAGAGCTGCCTCTAAAGCATTTGTGTCTTCAGGGTTGAAAATAGCAGGAAGTGCGGCACGATTAATTGTGCCGTCTTCCTTCATAGCCTTGCCCGTTACCTTTGCGGTATCAGGAACTTGCTTAATACAAACTACGCTAGTGTATGACATCAGTTATTTCACTTTGATATTTCACGCCATGCCATGTCAGCGATCGACTTGACGCCCTTATCGCTAGACTTCTCACCAATCTTCTTGACCTCAAGAGCCTGCTCTGGGAACGCTACCCAACGAAGCTGATCAATGAAGAACATCTGAATATACGTATCTTTTGGATCAGAAGCTTTTTTAAGGAAAAGATTCGTCAAAAGAACACGTTCTTTAGATTTAGCAAAACCAAATGTCCACCAAGGTGATTTCGCTTTCATCGCATACTGAGTAAGAGCAGCAATGCGAGTAAGCTCAAGTGGTTCACTAATATACGCCCCCTTAACAGCGTCAAGATGCTTCATAAGAGAAGCTTCTCCACCGGCAAACACTCCTTTGCACCACGCGTCGTCAATTAGGTCAAGTTCTGCTCTATTAGCAGCGTGCCATTCAACTGCCATGGGATTATTCGAAACGCTAGCCATAGCCACTTTATAATCGGCATATGGATTAGGATCGACATAAGTAGGGTCAAGCGCGGCATAAGATATAGCTGCTGAAAAAAGAACTGCTACAAACAAAAGTTTCTTCATGTTTTTAAACCTTCCTTATGCTTTCATAAATTCATCCTGCCATGGCTGACGCATTTCTTGATAGAGGAAACGATCGGCCGCTTCATCGTTCTTTGCGCGAAGCGTAACAGGATCAAACTCAAACCCACGGCCAAGGCGCTCTGCAACGATACCAAGGTTGAACATCGTGCAAGAACGGAATCCGTTTGATTCATTTAACGCAAATGTCTTACGGTTGCGAACACAATCGAAGAAGTCCGTTTCTTGTGCTGCTGGCTCTGGAAGTTCTTCAAGAAGTTTAAGGACTTTTTCTTCAGGCCACCAACCCTTATCGTCTTTAAGTCTAAAGGTCTTGCCCTCTGGGAGCTTCTTGTAGACGCAAAGGCCATTAGAACCTCTTAAAAGTGGCTCTTCCTTAAGTGTTTCATCACCATCAAGGATAACCTTAGTACCATCGTCATATGTAAGAGTTATGCGATCAAACCTACCGACAGCTTCTGGGTGCTGTTTAGGGCCAACATAATCAATCTTTACTGGGCTAGTATCGTCTTTGCAAAGCAAATACTGCACTGGATCAAGATAGTGCTGCGCCATATCACCTAAGCCACCAGCATCGTAATCCCAGTAACCTCTGAACGATGTACCAACACGATGAGAGTTGTAAGGCTTGTAAGGAGCAGGCCCGAGCCACATTTCGTAGTCAAACACCTTTGGATCAGGTAGCGGCTCAACATTTTGATTTACACGGCCCGACCAGTCAAACTTCCAGCTAAAGCCCTGCCCAATACCAAAAGTACATGTCACAGGACCATTTCCAAGAAGGCCATTTTCGACAATCTGTCTAATTGGCTTTACAGTAGTGCCAAACCCGTAGAGGACACCTCTAAAGCGGAACCATGTATTTAAGCGGAAAATCGTACCTTTTGATTTAAGATATTCCATTACACGCTTACCTTCACCTACTGTGCGAGTCATAGGCTTTTCGCACCAAACATCCTTACCTGCGCGAGCAGCCATGATAGTCTGACAAGCGTGCCAATGTGGCGGCGTACAAATGTGAACAATGTCGACACTCTTGTCTTCAAGGAGTTTTATAAAGTTTTCATAAGCTTTAATCTTACCCCAGCCAAACATCTCGGCTTCCTTCTGACCTTGCTTAACACGAGCAGCAAATGGATCACAAAGACCGATTAGGCGCGATTCTGTGCGCTTTAAATGCCACGGGTGACGCGCGATAGCTCCGTACCCGATGAGCGCACGAGTAAGCTGATTAGAAGGAGCCTCAGCACCAAAAAGCACCTTAGCAGGAATGATATTAAACGCTGCAAAAGCAGATGAAGCTTTCAGCATTTCTCTTCTTGTCATTCTCATTATTTTTACCTTTTTATTTCGTTAATCTTTCAATCGCCAGCATAATATCTTTGACGCGGTCATTGCCCGCTTCGCGCTCAATTACATAATTGCCCTTGTAACCGAGATCTTCAAGCTCTTTAATAAACACCTTGCCGCGCACCTCCGCATCGCCCCAAGGCTTCTCTTCGCCCCATTCGCCTGGCTTTTTCGTATAAAGAGCATCTTTGGCATGAACTTGAATTATCCATGGGAAAAGTTTCTTAAGCGCTTCATGAGGATTACCCTTGTTGTATAACACCATATTTGCTGGATCAAAATTGATGTAAACACCAGGAACTTCCTTCATGAAGTTTGCTAAATGTTCGGCTGTTTCTTGCCCTGATTCAAGTATAATTGAAACCGAATATTTCGCAGCCTCGTCGCGAACCCAACGAACGCGCTCTACAAACTTTGCCTTCGCTACAGCATCCTCTTCATCGAGAAAACCGGCATGAAGCGACATATATTTTACACCAAGTTCTTGAGTAAGCTTAGCACCCTTCGTGACGATTTCACGATTAGCTGCCCAATGCTCATCAGGCACGATACCGCCAGTCTTTTTAATCGTCTCAAGAGTTGAATAATCTTCGCCTACTGTACCAATCATAGTAGACATAACATTCCACTCACCCTTACGGATTTTCTCCTTAACAAATTCCCAATCGCCTTTAGCAGCAGCCTCTCCATGACGACCATCAGGATGAATAAAAGGTCCTAATGCTAGATGCACGCCCTTCACGCCAGCCTTTTCCATGTGAGAGGCGATCTCTTTAAGAGGAGCTTTCCAACTCCAGCTACAAACACCAACTCTTTCGGGGGCTACCTTTGGAGTAGGAAGCTCACGAATAAAGACGTTGCGCCACTCTATAGGGTCGCCATGGCACTGTAACTCAATCTGGCCAGATGGGAATATGGGTCTGCGGCGATCCCAGTAATTTTCGAGAACTACACCGTCAACTACTAACTTACCATTAAGCCATACCCAAACGCGCTCGCCACGCATAATAACCCTAAAGCGGTTCCAATCGCCAACGAGCTTGTCGGCAATCATCGTAGGATTCGAAGGGTTACCAGTCCTTTTTGTGCGGTTGTTATAAAGCCCACCGGAGCCAATGTGCCACTGATTATGAGCATCCCAAATTTGAACTTGAGGAGCACCTCTTAGATAAAGGCCAGAGTCTCCAGTTATTGACATAATGCGCCAATCTGCCCATATCTCAAAGTCTTCATAATCACGCTTCGTTGCGAGCGAATAACCACCCTTGTAGCCGTCAAAGAACATACTACCATTACGAAGGTGCCAATGGCCACGCATCTCTTCATTAGCTTTCGCCTGCATCTCTTGAAGCTTATCAGGCGTCGCGGCAGCTCTTACAATTGGGTTATCGAATTTTTCAAGAGTCGTTACTCCCTTCCAGTTATTCTCAATATCCTCTAAATCGCCATCAAAGTAAGCCGTAAAGCCATTAGGGCACTTTTCTGGAGCAACAACATCGCTCATTTTTGCATCATCTGGCAATTCCTTAATACGGATATTGCGCCACTTTGCATCAGAGCTATGCCCCAACCACGCGATACGCCCTTGCTTGCAGTGTAAACCAGGGTGTTTTTTCTTATCTGCCGTATCACCATCACCTTTATACTTAGAAACATCTGTCTTTACAACAGTATAACCATTTAGGTTAAACTCAATCTCACTGCCAACAACTTTAACCTCAACAAAGTTCCACATACCGGCCTTGCGCGCGTAACTGCCGCCGCCAGCAAAGAACTTATCTTTACCCCAAATCTGCTTACCAACATTATCACGAAGAGATGGCTCTATGCCATAGACAGAACCAGTATACTGCCAAGGCTTAAGTTTATCTGCTTTTTTGACATCATCATAATACTCTTTACCGCCATCATCAAGTAGCTGCAACTCACACATTGCATCGTAGGCTGCATGAGTGGTAGCGTCTTTAAGCCTAATGCCTAGACCATTATTACCATTAGTAGGCATTAAATACTCAAAGCGCAAGATAAAGTTGCGATAAGACTTCTTTGTAGCAAGATTGCCGTGGCGCTCAGACTGTGGAGCATTTTTAAACTTAGACGAAAAGCACTGTAAAACGCCAGGCTCAGCTGGGTCCACCCCGTAAATAGAGGTGGCTCCCTCCCAGCCATCAAGGTTCTTGCCGTTAAAAATAGAGACAAAGCCCTCGTCTATCTCATAAGAATAACCCTCGTCAGAAGGAAATTTTGAGCACAAACACCCTGCTAGCACCAGTGCTGCAGAAGCTATAACCACGCTTAGTCTGTTCATCGTCAAAAACCTTTCTCAAATTTTTTAAATATTCTTAAGTATTATATCAAATCAGATATAATCAAGTCCACAGGAGAATATTCACCTCTGACGAAGAACTCTAACACCTCAAGTTTGAATTTCACATCAGCATTTGAGTCATTTCTAAGGCGAACATAATAACATTTTGTACCCTTTGCTATTCTCTTTCTTAACTGAGGCTCTTTCTTAAACTCCTCAATTTTCTGCCAGTCCTTACCATCCGCAGAAATTTCTAAAGCTAGATTCTTAGAGCTTGAAACATTCACGTTTACATATTCGCTAACCCAATCCTGCGGCAATTTAACACCAATCGTTTCCTGGGGAGCAAGCACTATCGGCTCAAACACAGGACCGAAACCTGCGTACTTAAAGTCGCGATTAACGACTGGCTTAGCAAATCTCTTTGCTGTTGAAATACCCTCAAAACCTTCCGCACGGACATATTTACGCCCTGTCTTAGCCTCCCAGCGAGCCTTAAACGCCTCTTCTATAAGCTTTTCTACCATCGGAACAATTACAATCGTTGAAGGTTCTGGCTTTTTAACTCTGCTCGCATCGCCACCAAATGTTGCGGCTTTAAATTTCGCAACATGAGCATTTTGACTATCTAAATATGCTTTTCTAAACTTTGCGATACTCTTTATGTCTGCTTGTGACTTTTTAAGAGCCTCTAACCCCATTTCTGCTAGACTCATCTGGCACTTAACCCAACCTTCAATCTCAAACCAAAGCCCTGCATTCTCTTTTGGCAAATTCTTCTCAAGAATCTTCATTGCCTCAACAATTTCTGAAAAGAGCAGTTTCGGGCATTTATCCTTTGCCCCAACACTCTCCTCGCGGCGGAAATCCCAACCGTTTCTATCTGGGTCTGAATTGTGATCAGCAAGCACCTTCATCGCACGAGCTGTTTCCTCGTTATCAAAAATATAATCAAATGACGCTTGCCAGTTTTCTTGTGAATTAAAGGCTTCTGGATTCCACGACCAATCAGCACAACCAAAAATACCAATCTTATTTGCTTCGCAATTTTCCATCGGGTTTGTCACAAAGCCAGAAAGTTTCGTTCCCTCCAGACCATACGTGCGACCAATAAGAAGTTTCTTACGACAATAATCATTAACAGGCCAATTCCACCACAAGAATGGCGCACGACCTTGCGATTTAGTTATCTTCTCAACATGTGAAGAAGGAATATCGCGGCAAACCCTCTCACCTGTCCACATAATATGAGCCGACTTATCTAATTCTTTACCGAGCGTATTGATATATGGACTGCCAAGCCCCCAATAAACGTGAGGGCAAACAATGAGTTTAGTACAACCTTGCTTAACATTGATAAACTCTTTTATTACTCGATTGCAAATCTCTGCATGCGCCGACGCGCGACTATCACCAAAATCATCAAAAAAGACAGCGAATGAACGAATCCCCAAATCATACATTTCGCCAAGCTTAGCAAATAACAGCTTGTAGTCTTCTTGACGTTTTTCTCCTTTAAGAGCAAAATTACCACCAAGGTGAATCGCCCAATGAAAATCAATGTGATTTGCCTTTGCTACCTCTAAAAGACGCTTAAAATCTTCCTTTGCCGCCGCTGGGTAGCTCTTACGCCAAGATTTATGATGATAAGGATCGTCCTTTGGTCCATAAATAAAAGTATTCATCTTAACTGAGCCCATAAAGTTAAGAAGCGACAGACGCCCCTTCGTTCCCCATGGCCTACCATAATAGCCCTCTACCACGCCTCTGAGAGCAATCTGAGGGGCATCTGTAATTTTACAGCATTCTATCTTACCATCCTTTGCTGAACTCTTAAGCGCCTCAAGCGTCTTTAAAGCATAAAATAACCCATCTTCATCAATATACTTTACTATCACCTTACCTGATTTTGTAATCTCAAGAGTATAGCCTTCTGCTGGCATATTAGAATCAACTGATTTTTCAACCTTAATCTGAGAAGCGTCAACTCTTCCACCAGTTGAAATCATTGACTTTGGCACTGGATAAACAGCACCCTGAAGCACAGCCGATGCTAACGCCGCTAGAACTGCTAACGATAATTTATTCATTTTTTACTCCTTTGATTTAATAAATGATTTTTTTACTTCTAAAATCTCATTACTGCCCTTATTTTCCTTACCTCTGCAATAAAGCGCAATGGCTGTAAAAATAAGAATCGCTGCTAAAAAACGTTTGATGAAAACGCCTTTTGACACTCTTTTTTCAATATCAGTAAATCCGCTTTGTTTAGCCAGTACCCACCCTAGAAAAACTGAAATTAAAGCACGCGTAGATTGCGCCATTGTAGCAGGCAAAACACCGCAGAACGAAAATGAAACAAACAGCAACACTAGTGATACCATCCATACTAAAGAATATGGTAGAACATATCTTACCCAACTATCTTTTGATGGCATACCTGTACGAGAAAGGATTTGTGGTATGACTGAAAGGACTCCAACAAATGAAGTACCTAAAGTACCGAGAGCAAAAATAAACATGCTGTTTTTTAAAACGCTCCCGGCATGAACTTGAGTTATCCCCAACATACGCCCTACTGTAATATCACAAAGCGCAAAACTAGCCACACCAAGAATTAACCAAGCCCACGCAGATACACATAGCCTCCCTTGCGAAGAGTCAGTAAGAAGCTTAGCGGCAAAAACTATGAATGCTAGCGCGGCAATCTGAATTACAGTAAACGAATGCCCGAAAATAGCAAAGTTCATTAACGCGATAAATGGAATTTTAAGCGATTGTAAAGGCGCAGTGCGAGAAGGCTCTACAAAGCGCTGCATCTGAAATAGCCCAACATTACCAAGATATCCTGTTACCATACAAAGAGCCGTCCATAGAAGCAGCTCTCTAATCTCCGAACTAGTCAACACTTCTAGCGGAGGATGCAAAAGCAAAACACCAGTAATAGAAAAAGGCAACATCACCAACTGTTGCGGCGCTGCAAGCGACCACCCAGGCTGGCCTGTGCGCCTTACATACGCACCGGATATGACGTAACATGTTGACTGTAGAAACGCCGCAACAAACCCAAGCACTATACCCAAAATGAACATTTGCTTTTTTAGAAGAATGTCATCTGACCAGGGATATCAGAGAGCTTGCGTCGTGGCTTGCGCACTATCTTAGATTGATTTACATCAAGCTCATTATCCTCAAGGTTCGACAAAATGCTCTTTGCTCGTTCTATGACCTCTAATGGCAAGCCTGCCATTGCCGCAACATGGATACCAAAACTCTTTTCCGCAACACCCTTTGCTATACGGCGCAAAAAGACTACTCTTCCTGCCTCTTCTTTTACTTTTACAGTGTAATTAACTACACCCTGAAAACTTTTTTCTAAGTCTGCTAACTCATGATAGTGAGTTGCAAAAAGAGTCTTCGCCTTCGCCTCACGCCTTGAATGAAGATATTCTGCTACAGACCAAGCTATGGAAATACCGTCAAAGGTAGAAGTACCCCTACCTATCTCATCAAGAATTATTAACGAGCGTGGTGTTACATTATTAAGAATATTCGCTGTCTCTTGCATTTCAACTAAAAAAGTTGATCTGCCGCGCGAGAGATCATCTGACGCTCCAATGCGCGTAAAAATTCTATCCAAGACACCTATGCGCATACTTGAGGCTGGCACAAATGAACCTATATGAGCCATTACAGCTAAGGTTGCTACCTGTCTAATATAAGTTGATTTTCCTGCCATATTAGGCCCAGTAATAAGCGCTATTTGGTCTGTGGAAGAATTAAGAAAAACATTATTTGGCACAAATGGTTCAGCATCTGCAATCTGCTCAATAACTGGATGACGAGAATCTTCTGCCTCAAGAACATCTGAATCATCAACTACTGGCCTAACGTAACCAGCCGCTAAAGCTCGATCTGCCAATGAGAGCGTTACATCTAATTCGCCTAAAGCTAGGGAGGCGGCCTGAATGCCAGATGACAAGGCAGAAATCGATTGCAGTAATTCGCGGAATAATCTTGCCTCAAGTTGAAGCGCCTTTTGCTCTGCACCTAAGACCTTTCCTTCTCGCTCTTTAAGCTCAGGCGTTACAAAACGCTCTGCCGTTGTAAGAGTCTGACGCCTAATATATTCCTCTGGGGCATTTTGCGCAGCACCTTTAGGTATCTCAATCAAAAACCCAAAAGCCGGCACATACTTAACTTTAAGTTTTGCTATTCCTGTGCGCTGTTGTTCTGCCGCCTGAAAATCTGCCATCCATTTATGGCCACTTCCAGCAAGCTCTCTAAGCTCATCTAGATCCGCATTATAACCAGAAGCAATAAATCCACCATCCGTCATCAACGCTGGAGGATCAGGAGTTATCGCATTTTCGATAAGCTCAATAACTTGAGTTTGCTCCTTAAGGCCTTCAGGAATAGAAGCTAAAAGGCGTATAATATCAGGCAATGGCTTAAGCGAAATTGCTAGCGCATTTAAATCGCGAGCATTAGCGCGCATAGAGTCTACCTTTTGAACTAATCGCTCTAAATCGCGAACACCACCCAACAAATCTCTAAGAGCTGATAATTGCGCCCGATTATTTACATATTGCTCTACATCATCCAGCTTGCGATTAATTTCTGCGCTCTTCGCAAAGGGGCTTTCTATACGCCTACGAAGCGCCCTAGCACCCATAGGAGTTTTGGTAACATCAAGAATGCCAACTAAAGTAACGTCCTTTGAAACGCCTGGTGTTGGAATAAGCTGAAGGTGCTTTAAGGTAAGAGAATCTAATACGAGCCTATCGTTATTGCTTCGCATAGAAAGGCGTCTAACATGGGTTAGAGAATGCTTAAGCGTAACGCCAACATGTCTAATAAGCGCCCCTGCCGCACAAACGCAATCACCACAATCAGGCAACCCAAAGCCAATAAGCGAAGTAACCGAAAAATGCTTAGTAAGTGCTTCGAATGAGGCATCTGGCGAGAATACCCACGAATCAGCACCTAACGAATCCTCAGTCAATGTTTCAGCCGGATGATAGCGCTCTATCGCATCGGCAAGTTTTTGAGAAGACTCAAATGACTCAACAAAAAACTCCCCCGTAGGCAAGTCTAACGCAGCTATCGAAAGCCCGCTTATAGCAATAATATAATTAGTAGATGTCTCGTCTAATATGCCGTCTTCCGTAACTGTGCCAGGCGAGACTATGCGCGTCACTTCACGGCGAACAAGTTTACGCCCTTGACCAGGGTCTTCGACTTGCTCACAAATTGCTGCCGTTTTGCCTGCCCTGATAAGTTTTGCTAAATACGCGTTAAGAGCATGATGAGGAACGCCGCACATCACCTGCGGTCCGCGGCGAGTTAATGTCACTCCAAGAATTGGCGCGGCACTTATAGCATCCTCGCCAAACATCTCGTAGAAATCGCCGAGGCGAAACATAAGAATTGCCCCTTTGGGGATTTCTCTTTTGATGCCCGCATATTGGCGCATCATAGGGGTCAATTCTTCTGACACCAGTTACTGCCCCCCATTGAAAAGCGTATTTGTTGCGTAATAAGGGTCGCTAGTAAATCTGCACCCTAGGCGCCTTAATCCAGCCTCATCGCCAGGCGTAACCATATGTGTCATATGCACTTCACAACCACGCAAAAGGTTTAGCTTTTCCATCGCCATCCCTGCCGCGGGGTTAGTAGTAGCAGAAACTGCTAGCCCTATTAGCGCTTCATCTAGATTTAATGAAGTATATCCAACTTTAAGGATATCCTGCTTCATTCTTGCAATTGATTGTATGACATTTGGACCAATAAGTGGTAACTGCAAAGGAATACCAGAAAGCACCTTCACAGCATTAATTACCATCGCAGCTGCTGCGTGCATTTCATCTGAATTGCGTCCTGTTACGATTCTTCCATCTGACAATTGAACTGCCGCGCCAGAAACTATTGACCCTCCTGCCTTACCCTTGCCGCGTATATGAGCCTCTTCAGCCGCCCTTCTAGCAGCCTCAACTACAACGCGGTCCTCAGTTTTTAGTCCAAGGCCATCCATCAAATCTTTTGCTCTATCAACAGAGTCACGATCTGTCGCGCCCTCGGCAAAAAGGCACTGGTAACGCAAGAATCTACGAATAATCTCTTGACGAGAAGCATTACGAACAACTTCATCATCAACGATACCAAAGCCAATGCGATTTACACCCATATCAGTTGGGCTTTTATATGGGCAGGGATTTTTTGTCATCTTCTGCCAAATCGCAGCAAGGAGCGGAAAGGCATCAATATCACGATTGTAATTTACTGTCTCTTTACCGTATGCCTCTTTATGATAAGGATCAATCATATTCTTATCATTAAGATCAATTGTCGCAGCCTCATAAGCTATATTGAGAGGATGATCTATCGGTAAATTCCAAACAGGAAAACTCTCAAACTTAGAGTACCCTGCGACTATCCCGCGTCTATATTCGTGATAAATCTGCGTTAGGCATGTAGCAAACTTACCCGACCCTGGTCCTGGCGCAGTAACAACAACAATAGGTTTTTCTGTCTTTACATATTCGTTTTTACCATATCCAAGATCAGAAACTATCGTATCAACATCAGCTGGATATCCTGCCGTCTTGTAGTGATAATAAACTCTCACTCCGCGGCGCTCTAGCTTAGCTCTAAATTGTTTAACTGAAGGCTGCTCATTAAAGCGTGTTATCACTACGCCGCGAACAGTTAGCCCAAGCGAACGAAGGTCATCAATAAGCTTCATCGCGTCATCAGCATATGATATGCCAAAATCTGCTCGCATCTTTTTGCGTTCGATGTCGCCAGCAAAAAGGCAAAGTATTACTTCTGCATGATCCTTAAGCGTTTGAAGAAGCCTTAATTTTACGTTCGGATCATATCCAGGCAAGCAACGCGAAGCATGATAGTCATTCATCAGCTTGCCACCAAACTCTAGATATAATTTACCGAACTTGCCAGCTCGCCTACGAATTTCTTCTGACTGTTCTTTAAGATATTTTTCGTTATCGAAGCCGATCTTCATCTCTTAAGTTCTTTCAGTATCGCTTCGATTTGTTTGCGGCACTTACCACAACCGCCACCAGCTTTAATGTAATCAGTTACTTGCTGCACGCTCGCAAGAGAGTTCTCGGTAATAACTCTGCGAACTTCATTATCACTAACATTATAACAAGTGCAAAGAATATCAGCCTCTAAATTACGGTCAGCGTTTTCGCCAGTTTCGTAATTTTTGATAGCTGCCTCCATCGCCTCGCGCCCCATTACACTGCAATGCATCTTCTGAGGCGGTAAACCACCAAGATAGTCAGCGATATCTTGATTAGTAATTTTTTTGGCCTCCTCTAAAGTCTTACCAACCACCATCTCAGTAAGAGCAGAAGAGCTGGCAATCGCACTAGCACAACCAAAAGTCTTAAATTTCGCCTCTGCTATCCTGCCATCAGGACCGAGCTTAAACTGAAACTTCAGCGCGTCACCACACGCTAACGACCCGACCGTTGCTGTACCATCAGCATCAGCTAAATCACCTGTATTTCGCGGATTGCGAAAATGATCAAGCATTTTTTCTGAATAATCCCACATTATGAATATCTCCGTTGTCTCAATGCGCCGTACGTCTTACAAGTGGACGGGCTAGCATTTTTTCGTAAAGCTCTATATATCTACCTGCGCACTGCTCATGATTAAACCTCGCTAGCGATTGACGCATAATGCGCGAAATTTGAGCGTGCTTTATTGAAGGGTCTAGACGATAAAAATCCATCGCTCTATCCATCGCCCAGAACAAACCTCCAGAATCGTAAGTATCAAACCTAAAGCCGTTGCCGGTAGACGAAGCAACGTCAAGTGGCTCAACTGTATCATGTAACCCGCCAGTATTATGCGCAATAGAAAGCGAACCATAAATAGGAGCCTGCATTTGCGGCAAACCACAAGGCTCAAATAATGACGGCATTAATGTAAAATCAGACCCTGCAAAACCAAGCTGTGACAGCCTAGAGTCAAAATTATGCACCGCTAACCTATGACCTATAGAATGGAAAGAGCGAATATCAGAAAATGGTTGCTGGAACGGGCCATTAGCGATAATCGCCAATTGAGCCTTCTGTCCATAATATCTATCAAGGAAACGATATGCAATATCAGCAAGTAGCTGTGGACCTTTTTGAACTGGATCTAAGCGACTGGGCCAGAAAAACAATGGAGCCTCTGGATCTTCCTCTAGTCCCAAGGCATGTTGGAGATGAATTTTGTTCTTGCGTTTCATCTCCGCATGATTATCTGGATCATACTTAAATGGTATTTTATCGTCTGTAGCAGGATTATCTACCGGGTCTGGGGCGTTTAAAATGCCCTCAGCACAACCGGCATGAAACTTGCTACGGATTTCTCCGCGAATAGAGTCAGGGATAAACGAGTGCCACCCATCAACAATCTCGCGCAAAAATGTTGGGCTTACAGTATTAATAAAGTGAGCGCCAAAAACGCCAGACGCCTGTAAATCAATTAAATTTGAATTGCGACTTTCTTCGTAATTGCAAGGCGGATAGGAATAATAGAGATTCATCCAAAATTCTGCCGCGTCTATACCAGCATCCTCTACTTGAGAAAGCGTCAACTTGTGCGTATGAATGTTATGCACAGTAAATAGGCAAGGAATGCCTTCACGACGAGCCGCCGCTGGTATTAACCCTGTCATCCAGTCATTACAATGAATTAAATCTGGCTGGACATGAGGAATTATATTATTTATCACCTCGCGCTGAAACGCTAAAGCTAACTTTAAATTGGCTTCTCCTTGCGCATAAACACTATCGCGATAATAAAAACAACGGTCTTCAGCTAAATGTATGCGCTCGTCTGGAAGATGACTTTTATATTTACGCAATTCTTCAGCCACTAGCTTACCAGTCTCAACATGGAACATACGCCTATAGTGAGGCAACGCTACATGTACATCAGCACCAAGACGATACAAAGCAGAAACTAAAGAGGCCGAGACATCAGCCATGCCACCGGCCTTTGCAGACATCTTTCCGGCAAGGTTACCCATGCCTTCAGGTAGATACGTTATCTCGGGAGTTACAATAAGAACTCTCGGATTACGCATCTTACCTTTCCTAGAACTCATCTCGTCACCCTAATTACTTAATAACTGCTATTACTGCACCCTTAGCAACAACTTCGCCGTGCTTAGCAATAAATTCAATTTTGCCAGCTTGAGATGCCTTAACAGGATTAAAAAGTTTCATAGCTTCAATAACGCAAACACTCTGACCTTCCTTAACTAAAGAGCCATCTGATGCGATATCAGGCTTGCCAGGGGCGTCGCTGCGATAGAAAGTACCGTTTAAAGGAGCCAAAATAGCTGTCCCGTCGACTTTTTGAGCAGCTACTGCTGCTGCCTTTGGAGCAGAAGATTCAACTTTTTGAACACTTGTATTACGAGAAGACTCTTCTGCATCAGCTGGAATTGGGCCGCCTTCCTTACGCCACTTGAAATAATCGAGCGCTACTTCAGGGAAAAGCGCATAAGAAAGAATATCTTCCTCTGCCTTTATAGTCCCTGCTGGTAACTCAGAAGCACACTTCTCCAACCCTGGCTCTAAAAGATCTGCTGGGCGGCAAGTTATTGGCTTAAGGCCACCCATAAGTTTTTTACGTAACTTTGGATCAATAGGCGCAGGTGTTGCACCGTAGCAACCAGCTGCATAACGCTTCGTTTCGTCAGTTACCATAGAGTAACGGCTACCAGAAAGAACGTTCAAAACGCTCTGAACACCCACAATCTGCGATGTGGGCGTTACAAGAGGAGGATAACCTAAATCTGCGCGAGCCTTGGGAAGCTCTTCTAAAACTTCACCTAAGCGATCAAGCGCGTCCTGCTGAGCAAGCTGGCTACGGAGATTTGAAATCATCCCGCCAGGAATAGCATGCACTAATACGCCAGCGTCAACTGCTTCAACCGATGCCGACGAGGCTGGCTGACGCTTTTTCTTTAAGTCGGCGAAATAGGCATTAATCTTTACGAGCTTTTCTTGATCCAACCCAGTGTCAAAGCCCTCACTCTCAAGCATCGCCTTCATCGTTTCAACTGGCGGCTGAGACGAGAAACTACTCATCGTAGAAATAGCGCAGTCAACGCAACCAGCGCCCGCTTCAACACTAGCCATATACATCGCTGCAGCCATGCCGCTAGTCATATGGCTATGAACCTGCACGGGGACATTAGGAAGCGCTTTAACAAGCGCCGAAACTAACTCTCTGGCAGCTCCTGGCGTAAGAATGCCGGCCATATCTTTTATACAAAGCGTATCAGCACCAAAATCAGCCAACTGCTTAGCATATTTGACATAATTTGCTACAGTATGCACTGGAGAAGTGGTGTAGCAAATAGTGCCTTGTGCGTGAGCGCCATATTTCTTAACAAAACGCATCGCATTTTCAAGATTGCGAGGATCATTAAGAGCATCAAATACACGGAAAATATCCATGCCATTTTCAACGGATAGCGCGATAAAACGCTCCAAGACATCGTCTGGATAATGCTTATAGCCAAGGATGTTTTGTCCTCTTAAAAGCATCTGCAAAGGCGTTTTTTTGCAAATTTTCTTAATTTCACGAAGCCTTTGCCAAGGGTTTTCTCTTAAAAAACGCATGCAAACATCAAATGTTGCACCCCCCCAGCACTCGAGAGAATAATATCCTGCTTCATCTATTTCTGAAGCGATTTTTAGAATATCATCCGTACGCATTCTTGTAGCCCAAAGTGATTGATGGGCGTCTCTTAATGTAGTATCGGTGACACGAATCTTTATAGGTTTTCTTTTCATCGGTAGAAGTTTATCACATTTTCAGTCTATAATCAACCATCATAGATGTCTGTTGCACAAAGGAATTAATTTTTAGCGAATCACTAGTGAGAAGGCTACAGGTTTCCAAACTATCGATCCGCTTCCCCTTACACTACCATTCCAACCTTTTCTGTCCCTATGTTTATTTGAAATAATTGTAAGAGTATGCCCATTTAAGTATAAAACAGCACTAGAGGAATCCATTGATAAATCCCATATTGTAACATCAGATGTAAGATATAACTTACCTGCATTTTTAAGAACGATATCAAACTCTTTCATTTTACGCTTGCTATCACCATTTGCTGCAGGCAGGTCACAGCCAGTACAAGAATCAACAGCATTACCCGTTTTATTATCTAAAATAATTTTTGGCTTTGCTCCTAATTCTCTCCACGCTATCGTTCCAGAACTACCCTGCGGATAATATGTCATACCAGAATCTGCCACATACCACCCTCCATACGTTAAAACGCTACCATGCCAATTATCAAAACCGCCTTCTCCTTGTTTTTCTATTGAAATTCTTCCGCCGCCGCCTAAAAAACCGCCTGAAAGTGCGGAATAATACCCTGTGCCGCCATGGGCAGTAATCGTGCCATAACCTACAATATCACCACATGTTAAATAAACGCTTCCGCCACTACCAGTGTAAATCGTACGCATACTTTGAGCATCAGCGTTTATTGTTCCATCAACTAAAAGGACGCCCTGAACAATAAGCCTTATTGCGCCGCCACCACTACCACCAGTTCCTTGGCCACCCGAACCGTAATTTATCGGCTCTAAATATGAACCATAACAAGGCACCGTTTCGGAACCATTTGGGTCTCCCCTACCACCATAGGACGCTCCACAAGTAATTTCAACGCCATGCGCTGGACCTTTTGATGCAGCATAACCTTTAGCTTTAACATTTATTGCTCCGCCTTCTGCAATTGCCATATCGCCGCCAACGGTAAGATTAATCTTGTAAGACTCGGCAGTTTGTCCAGAAGTGTGAGTAAGAACACCTCCCTCAGCTATAAGCACATCTCCACTTACTTTAGATGGCACATCCAATGTAAGCGTAGCGTTCTTTCCAATATAAAGATCCCCTTTTACATTTAACGCTCCACGAACCGTTAATTTAACGCTTTCTTCTCCTCCTGAAAGAACTAGCCCACTAATAGTAGTCTCATGAGAGATAGTAATTGTAGCGGCGGATGATATTTCAACAATATCACTTTCTCCTGGAGCAACACCGCCGCTCCAGTTCTCTGGATTATCAAATACTGAATCAACTGCGCCAGTCCAGACGACTTTAGCAGAACCAAAAAGCCAACCAGTATTGCCTCCTAAATCCTCAAATGGTGTATCTACATATATTTTTGCGCCTGTTGTTGAGCTAGAACCTATAACCCTCACACCTTTTGCTGATGCATACTTACTAACATTTAACTGTAAACCATCAAGAGTAAGAGCTTGCAAAGAACCAACAATACCATTTGCCCTAAACTCATCAGCTGTTATTTTTGACCCTGCCTGATAATTAATTTGAGTTTGAGCTGTAGCTGAAATTGAATATAGCATTCGCGCTGTAGCTATGCCTGCCCATGTAATTGTGCCGCCAGCCTTATTTACGAATAACTTATTTACCTCTCCATTAAACTGAACTTCTTGATTTAAATCTCCAGCAATAACAAATTGTCCTTGTTTTGCAAGAGTAGAAGCTGAAACTAAAATATTTGTTGCATAACAAGTTACGATTTCTTTGCCTGAATAAGTAAGACTTCCAGCGATATTACAAGTGTTTGAAACAGTAATATTATTGCCAGCAAGATCAAGAGAAGCCCCGCTTGAAATCTGAAGTTCTGAAAAATATTGTTCACTTTCTAGCTGAGGATTATTCGATGTTAATGGTATAACGACATTATCAGAAATTGTCGGTATGCGCCCAAGATCCCAGTTTTGCGCATCATTCCAATCTGAATTTTGACCAAGCCAAGTAATAGTCTCGCCTTCTGAAATATTGACAAACTTCCAGTTAACACAAGAACCATTTGGAGACTCTTCAGAGTTTTGTGCCACAATTTCTTCGCCCGTAGACGCGTCAGAATTGCCAACTAAAACTTGAGCCACGTCAAAGCTAGTTAAACTTGCCACTGGAACTTTTAAAAGCCAACTAGCATCTTCTATTTCAGGCAGAAGTTTAAGCTTTTGATCCTTGTCTCCTTTAAGAACTAAATTACCAGAGTTTAATATTTCTAATGAATCTTTAGCGCTAGTACCAAAATAAATTGTTTTACCAGGCGTTTCACATTTAAACGAACTAAACTTATTGGCGCCTCTCATATACGCATCACATGTTCCATCAAGCACAAGCCTCGAAGTAGTCGTTGATGTTAATTTTGATGTTGATTTTAAAGTAAATCCGCGCTTTGAAGTAATTTCTGCATTATCAAAATTTAAAAATGCCCCATCTACAACAACCTCACCAACTTGTAAATCTGTCACATTTCTAGATTGATAAGCGCCCCCTGTCATAATATCTGTAGCTGTATCTGTCCTATTTGAATTAGCTATAAGAAGAGTGCCTTCATCAGCCATTTCATCACCAGTTTTAAGATAAATGGTACCAGCGCCGCCATACACCTTTTTATCGGTACGTGTGCCGCCGTAGGCTGATATCTTGCCGGTAAATTGGGAGAAATCATTACCGGCACCCGTAAGGTGCACTGCTATACGACCGCCGCCACCTGCGCTAACAGCTGTAGAATGTATCTGTGCTCCACCGTTTGCCGAGATTGCCCCGTTGCCTGAAATGGAATTTGCTGTCAAATACACGCTGCCCCCTGAACCTGGACGATAGTTCACATTACCGCCATCTGAGCGGACGGAACCATTTATTGCCATATCTCCCAATGAAGTAATCCTTATGGCACCTCCTGCATGGCCTGAACCGGTTCCATCGCCCGAAGATCCATAATCAACTGGATATCTTACAGAACCATAACACCTTGATTGAGCGCTAGCGCCTTTACCTCCGTAACAGCCGCCATAATTACCCGTCGTCCCCACCGACAAATTTCCACGACCGCTAGCAGTAATAAGACCGCCTTTATCAACAATCAAATCACCAGTTATTGTTAGATTCATCTTAGATGATGAGAATGGACGGTGACTTAAAGTGCCGCCTGACCTAATAATAATTGTTCCATCTATCGTAAGAGTATTGTTAACATAAAGTTTTTGACCACTTCCGATTTCAAGAACTCCTTCACAGTTTTCACCTAATAATATGTTTCCGCCTGCTTGATAAATAGAAAGCGGCACATCTACCATACCGTTAGGGAGGACAACTGTAGTTGAAGGCCCTATTTCAAGGTATCCTTCTCCAGATATTGATGAGTCAGATTCTTGAACTATTTCAGGTAAAACATATTGCCCTGATATATTTAAAATAGCTCTTCCAGTCTTCTTAAAAATAATCTTACTTGGTGTACAATTAAGAATTGATGATGTAATTTCTGTTTTACAATAATATGATGACAACACTGAAGTTTCGCTATTAATCCCATCTTCACTACCATCAATCGTAAGTATGCCACAAGATTTCCCATCTGATGGTTTTTCCATATAAATTGTACCACCAGAACCATCGCCTGTTCCATGCGTTGTACACTTTTTATTTAATTTTGCTTTAACAACAGCAGACGAGAAGTTTGAAAAATCTGAATTTTCACCTGTTAATATAATTGCGATACGCCCGCCGCCGCCTGCAGAACGATAATTAGCATGTGTACAATTACCACCATTTGCATTTAAAGTTCCTGTGCCAGCTATAGAGGAGGCTGTTATAAAAATACTTCCACCTGCGCCAGTGTGATAACTAGCTTCTGCACCCATAACATTAATAGTACCATTAATAGTTGCTGCTCCATCGCAAGTAAGGGTAAAAGCTCCACCGCCAGCAGAACTTTTACCTCCGGATCCAAGTGTTATTGGAGATGCGACTACTCCATAACAGCTTTTAGGTTTAGACGACTTAAATAAACCTCCTGAACCTCCATGAGAGGCACCATCGTTGTTACCTGTATACCCAGGACCAGAAGCAGCCGCAAAACCTTTGCCGAGCAAATTAACCTTTGCGCTCGCGCCCATTGTAAAATCGCCATCTATATCGGCAATAATTCTATATACGCCGTATCCTTGCTTGATAGCCGCAGTAGAGCTTCCCATTGTTGGCTGTGCTTCTACAGACCAATTTCCCGTATTGAAAACAACGTTTCCTGTTACTTTTAAGGAGCGTGTTTCTCCGTTATCAGAAGTATATCCATACAAAGTAGCGCTAGTGCCATTTTTCTTGCCCGTGGAAAAGGTAACAGTTCCTGTGTAGCCATCTTGTGTCCACGAACCAACAGAAATACTTAAATTCCATTTCATAGCCGCAGAACCAGAAGTAAGATAAATATCATCTCCTGCAGCGGGAGCGACTGTTGAGATAGTAGTTAATTCTGCGTCATCGCACCAGTTGGCAGCTTTTGATGCAGATGAATCAGTAGCGCCAGTCCAATATTTAGAAGCTGCAAAACTATAGCAAGCGCAAACAACGAGATTAAGTGAAACAAAAAACTTTAAAATACTCATTATTTTATCCTTATTTGTTGTATTGAGTATTTTATCAATTACCCCCCCCCAGTCAAGAATAAAGCATATCACTGAGTACTCAGGTACTCGTTTATGCATTGTACATTGCGCCTTTGGCGCACAACTGACTAACCGATTACAACACAAAGGCTGGTATTGATAATTGAAATTGGCAACACTATCACATTGGCAACATTTGTAAGTTAACTGCCAAACACTAGACACTATCATACAAGACACTATCAACAAAGACAACCTATTTCCATTTTGACACCCATTTGCGAAATACAAGACACTGTCGGTAAAATATAAGAATCAAATCAATGTCTAAAATGACCACAGACAAATAACAATAACAATAAGAA
>JAGBZX010000044.1 GCA_017628025.1 Kiritimatiellia bacterium
CTTCATGGTGCTTTGCACCGCTTCATAGCATGCAGTGCTGCTTCATCTAAATTCGAATACGAATTTAGGCTATTGTCCCCATCAAAACTAGAGAGCAAAATTTTTTATTTATCTAAAGTAAACCGATTGCACTTCCGTTGCGAGAGGTGCATGAGCAATTGCGACATGCTCCTCTCGCTTTTCCTAAACGTGCGAGGCATGGCGTTTTCGCCAAAGGTTTTAGCGTCCTTTGCGCTCTCTGCGTCCCTTTTCTTCGTACGCTTAGGCACCATACCCCCATAGCATCCGAATAAATTTGGTTAATCCTGTCAAAAATCGTATTTTTGGCTGTTACACTAGTTTTTACTGCTGGTTTTAGGGTTTATGGAGTCCAAATATTTATGGATAAAAATGATATTTACAAAAAACCTGTTGCTTTTTTTTAATAAATATGTAAAAATATTTGTTCTTTTTCTGCAGACAAGTAGAAGAAGAACTATCGGATGCCTGGTTTGTCAGGCAATAAACTATATAAATAATTAATACAGTAAGGATTAAAATGGCTGTTAAAATTAGATTAACACGCACTGGCGCGAACAAAGACAATTGCTTCCGCGTAGTTGCTGCTGATACCCGTTTCCCAAGAGACGGTCGTTTTATCGAGCTTCTTGGTTGGTATGACCCTAAGAAGACCGGTGTAAACTTTGGTTTGAAGAGAGATCGCATTGACTACTGGAAGTCAGTTGGTGCAATCGTTAGCGAGACTGTTGTAAGCCTAATTCGCCGTGCGGAGAAGGCAGACAAGGCAGCTGCAGAGCAGAAGTAAGGTGGCCCTCGAGAAAGGCAACCTATTGTGAGAGAAGAAAATACTAATCCGTTACGCATAGATATTGTTACTGTTTTTCCTGAGATGCTCAGGGGCTACCTTAATGAGAGTATGCTAAAACGCGCAGCCAATCAAGGTGCTGTAGAATTTGGATTGATAAATCCAAGAGCGTTTACAACGGATGCCCACCATTCAACCGATGATCGGCCGTATGGTGGGGGACCGGGAATGGTGATGCTCCCTGACCCAATTATGCAGGCAGTCGAGTCAGTAGCCACCTCGGAAACAAAGGTCATTATGATGACGCCATCAGGCAAGCAGTTTTGCCAGCAAGATGCTCATCGATTGGCTAAAGAAAAACACTTGGTGTTTATCTGTGGCCACTACGAGGGTATCGATGACAGAGTAAGACAGCTACTGAATCCTGAGGAGCTATCAATCGGTGATTATGTTCTCACAAACGGAGCGATTGCTGCTGCTGTAGTAGTGGATGCCGTTACTCGCCTGATTCCAGGTGTGCTTGGCGGTGAAGGTGCTACAGAGAATGAATCCTTCGAAAATGGTCTGCTCGAATACCCACAATTTACTCGGCCAGTAGAATACAGAGGCCTTAAGGTACCTGAAGTTCTGCAAAGCGGTAACCACAAAGCAATTGCTGAATGGAGACAAGCTAAAGCCGAAGAACTTACTTTGCAAAGACGCCCAGATTTGGCTCAGGCACTAGGACTTCCTAGAAAGCCAGAGGAAAAGTCAGGGAAGACTCGTAAAAGACGCCGCGGAAATCGCCAAGCGTCTAATGAAAACAATTTGGTAGAGCCACAAGCTTTACCTCAGGAAGAAACGGGCTGCAGTGCAGCTACCGTACAGGAGCTAAAATAATGAATATCGTTGATCAGATTACCGCTGAGTACGCTAAGAGCGATGTACCTCACTTCGAGGTTGGTGATGGCGTAAAGGTTTCTATTAAAATTAAAGAAGGTGATAAAGAGCGTATCCAGATTTATGCTGGTGTTGTTATCGCACGCGATGGCGCAGGCGCAAATGAGACCTTCACAGTTCGCCGCATGTCTTTCGGCGTAGGTGTTGAGAAGGTTTTCCCAATCCACTCACCATCTATCGCAAAGATCGAGGTTGAGCGTTCAGCACATGTTCGCCGCGCAAAGCTTTACTACCTACGTAACCTACGTGGTAAGAAGGCTCGCCTACGTGAGCGTCAGGCTTAATGAAACAAACTTGTAGCAACAAATTAGCCTACGAAACCAAATATTTTGGTGATCATCCGAATTGGCACCTAGCCGGTGTGGATGAGGCTGGACGGGGCCCTTTAGTTGGTCCCGTTGTTGCTGCCGCAGTTTCAATGCCACTTGCTCTCGCCCAATCTCTTATTGTTGGCGATTTAGCAGGTCTGAATGATAGCAAACAGCTCTCGGAAAATAAGCGAGAGCTGTTTTTTCACACCCTGACTAATACACCTGAAATCGATTTTGGCGTGGGCATTGTCTCAGCTCAAGAAATTGACAAGATAAATATTTTAAACGCGACGCATCTGGCGATGCGCCGCGCTGTTTTGTCTTTAAAGACAGCTGCAGATTTTGTTCTTGTTGATGGCTTGCCAGTAAAAGGGCTTCCTTGTGATTCTGAGGCAATAGTAAAGGGTGATGCAAAAAGCGCC
>JAGBZX010000045.1 GCA_017628025.1 Kiritimatiellia bacterium
ATTATCTCTCGCCCGATAGGGTGTATGACGGGTAGGGATAGCTAAAAACCCCAAAGAAACCTAAGCAAAAACCGCGGCAAATATATCGCTACTAGGGCGATTTTGTCTTTTTTACCTATTTTTTCGGTAAAAAAGCTAGAATCTTGGCATGTGTTGGGCGAAGAGCTGCTTTTTTTGAGCAAAAACAGTTTGCATTTAGCTTAAGTGTTGTTCAGGAAGGCTTTTTGTCCTTTCCCGAGGGGGAGATTTAGACTTTTTAAGAGCGGTTTTGAGAAGTTTTTGCGTGCTGCAAAGACGGTAAGATTTTTAAAATGAGAATTATGTGCGGAAAAATCTTTTTTGAGGGTAGGTGTTTGAAGGTTGTTTTGATAGAGTTTCTTCGGAGGTGTTTTTCTAATATACAAAAATACTTGTAAAGTAAAACTCCTTTGGGATAATTAAATGCACTGATGATTAAATGCAACGATAATTAAAGGGAACGAAGATTAAATGCAACGAAGATTAAATGTAACGATGATTAAATGCAACGAACATAGTCGTATTCGATCATCGTCGTATTCTCTTTGCTAAAGGACTTTTTTGGCTTTTTAAACCTAAATTCGGCAGTTGAATACTAAGAATCGCCTTTTGAGGAAATAAAATCCGGGCTTTGCTCCGTTGTTGTGTTTCACCCAATGGGTGAAAGATTAGATGTCGATTTGGGCTAATGTTTTTAATGGTAAAATGCACTTTTGGAGGTTTCAACTGCCGAATTTAGGATAAATTTACTTTGCGATTAATACTTGTGCCTTAATGAGGTGTATGACAATTCCGTTAAGAGCGCAAATATAATATAGTTGTAAAGAGTTTCTATCAATGGAGTGCAAGTAAAGTTGGCTATATCGCCCGAAAACTATGAATAACCTTTGAGAGAGGGGGCTTTCAAAAACTTGGCAATAGCCGAAAAGACAAAATCATTATTTCTCTGAGCCTGCCTTAAGAAGAAAAGACTAGTGAGCTCGGGGAGGAACTTGCGCGATTAGTGAAAACTTGGCCATTTTCAATGTCAATTGACATGTTGTATACCTGCTCCCAGCTAGCAAGGCGATAGTTGCGCTCTTTTACAAGCATTGCCTCAAGCAACTGGCAAAAACCTTTAGAAAGCGCAGGGCGATAAATGCGAGGATCTTTTGCTTGTTTCTTCTCGTCACAATGAGCAAGCATAGAGGCTTCTGCGTCAAGATTTGGAAAAAGTACTCGCCCAGTTGCTAGATGATAAATTGTCGCTGCTAGTGAATAAATGTCAGCGCGGCAATCTGGTTGGACATCGCCATAAACTTGCTCTGGAGAAATATATGCAGGCGTGCCGTAAACATGTTTTGAGACAGGAGTATTGTCTAGCTTAATCGCACGCTTGAAAGTATGACATAGACCTAGGTCTGTTATTTTCACAATGCCCTGAGAATTAATCATTATATTCTCAGGCTTAATATCGCAATGAACTATACCATGCTCGTTCCACGCAAAATCTAGCGCGGCAGAAACGCTTTCGCAAATAAGTAAGCAATCGTCTTCATTTAGGTGTTGCTTGCGTGCAAGTAATTGACCGAAGTTATATCCGTCAACAAACTCCATAACAAAAAATGCTTTGCCTTGATGCTCAACAAATTTCTCGCTTTTGACAATCCCTACATGCGAGATGTTTCGCATCGCATTAGCTTCGTCCTTAAATTGCTGCAAGTCATTACCACTTTTGCTGAATTCTTCTTTTAGAATTTTTATAGCTACGATTTCGGAAGTTTCCACGTCACGAGCCTTCCAGACAGTACTCATGCCGCCTACACCGACTTGCTCTAGCAATTCATAACCAGGTAAGGAGTTTGTAGATTCGCCCATTATTTATCACCTGTCTGCTGGGCAAGCCAGCGTTGAACCGTTCGGCGAGTGACTCCTAACATTGCTGCAGCTTTCGTTTTGTTTCCACCACAAAGAGCTAGTGTCTCGTAAAGCTTTGCCTTTTTACTTGTTTCGCTATTGGTTAATAGCTGAGAAACTTGAGTAGAGGTCTTTGGAGATGGTGCTGTAATAGGAGAAGATTGAAGCTCTGATGGTAAATCGCTTGCTTTTAACTCGCCGCCTGAAGAAAGTACCACCATGCGCTCTATTACATTTCTAAGTTGTCGCACATTGCCTGGCCATTGGCAATCTTCAAGTTTTTTAATTAATTCGCTAGATATGCCAGTTACCTTGTTGCCATTGGCAGCAGAAAATTCTTTGGTAAAACGAGTAGCTAAGGTAGCAATGTCTTCGGGGTGTTCGCTTAAGGGAGGAGTGTGAATCTCGATAACATTTAATCTGTAATAGAGATCTTCGCGGAAAGTCCCCTCTGCTACTAGTTTGGCGAGGTCACGATTTGTAGCAGCAACAAGGCGAAAATCAACAGGACGCCTCTTGTTTTCACCAACTCGTTCCACAGTGCGCTCCTGTAATACTCGCAAAAGTTTCACCTGTGTTGAAGGTGAGATTTCACCAATTTCATCTAGGAATATGGTGCCACCATCGGCAGCTTCAAAGCGGCCAGCCTTGTCTACGGCATCAGTAAAGGCGCCTTTAACGCTACCAAAAAGCTCTGACTCAATTATGTTTTCTGAGAATGCAGAACATTCTACAGGAATGAAAGGACCGTTAGCCCGTGGGGAAAGCCTATGTATCGCCCGGGCGGTTAACTCCTTGCCAGTGCCAGTAGGTCCAAGAATAAGAACATTAGCGCTAGAAGGGGCGACTAGGCGAATTGTCTTATAGATTTCACGCATGCGTTCAGAAGAACCAATAAATCCTTCTAGAGAAGTAGTGCCACCTTGGAGTTCTTCTTCAAGCTCAGCGACACGTTTTTCTAAGTGACCAGTTTTAAGAACCTTTGATAAGCGCGCCTCAAGGTGACTTATGTTAAGAATTGGCTTTGTAATAAAATCGTCAGCCCCGCCATCTGTTAGCGCTTTAACCGCTAAATCAACATCAGCAAAAGCAGTTATAAGAATACAGCCTATAGATGGGCGGCGGCGTTTGACCTCGCGAATAAGCTCCACACCGTTCATGCCAGGAGGCATTTTGTAGTCTGTTAGAAGTAACGACGTGTCTGGATTTTTGTCTAACGCCTCAAGTGCTAACTCTGCATCTGCCGCGGTGATACATTCGTAGATGTTCTTGAGCGAACGCGCTAGCGCGTTTCTCGTTGCCATTTCATCGTCTACTATCAGGATTTTTTTCATTTTAGCCTGCGAATGCGTTTTTCAATGCGGGGAATGCGGATTGTAAATTTGGATCCATGGCCTACTTCTGATTCAACATCAATAGTGCCGCCATGGTCGATTATTATGCGTTGCGAAATCATAAGACCTAGACCATTGCCATGCTCTCTAGTGCTGCGATACGCTTCGAATAAATGAGTGATGGTTTCGTTATCCATCCCGACACCAGTATCGGTAATTCCAACTGTTACTGCGTCATCATCATATCCAATGTCTAGCGTTATCTCGCCTCCGCTTTTCATCGCTTCGATTGAATTTTTGAGAAGATTGAAAAAGACTTGCTCAAGTTGCGATTCATCAACAGCTGTTACTGGAAGCCCAGACGGCGCGTTAAAGTTGACGCGGATATTACGTTCGATAAATTGATTCTCAAGAGTTGATAGCGTATTTTTAATAGGTATAACTATTGAACCTGGCGTTAAATTAGGACGAGAAGGTTTTAGCGCCTGAAGAAAGCCCCTTAGTATGCCATCAAGTCGCGCTATTTGTTGGATACAGTCTGAAACTGATTCGTCGCCAGGATGTTCGCGCGATAAGATCTGAAGATTAAGCGCGATCGCGTTAAGGGGATTGCCAATCTCGTGAGCAACTCCACTAGCAAGCTGTCGCACAGCCTCGCTTGCCCCTGCGCGAAGTTCTTCTTCTGAACGTCTACGTTCAAGCGTTACGTCTGATATCTTGACTAGCGTCTCTCCATTCATAGGAATGGTTTGGAGTTGAAGAAAGCGCTGTTCTGGATAAGTAACGGAAATATCTCTACGCGATGCTCTGCCCAGCGGAAGGGAAAGCGTTGGGATTATATCGGCAATCTTCATCCCAAAAAGTCTCTCTGCCGCGGGATTCGACCACATCGCCTGACCTGAAGCGTCTAGTACTACATAGCCATCGCTAGTAGTATTAAAAATCATCTCTGAAAACGCTAACTCGTCAGATATGCGCGAATATTGCTCGCGCAAATGGACGGCATCGAGTTTTCCGATGTGCTTACGCACGCTTTTAAAGAAGTCTTTCAAGATTTTTTCCGATTATCTATAACGCGGCGAATTTTGCCTTCGCTACGTGGCAAGGAACCTGGTTCGACTAGAATGATGCGAGGCGAGAGGCCGATAATTGTTTTTACCGCGTCAAATACTCTCCTACGAAGATTTTCCATATGGCGCACAGAATCGGAGAACGCCTCGGGTGTTATCTCAACTTTAATCTCAAAAAGGTCTAAATCATCAGTAGAAGAGAGAAGTATCTGATAATGAGGCGCTACTTCTGGTACGCGTAAGAGCCCAGCTTCAATTTGTCCTGGGAAAACATTTACGCCATGGATAATAAGCATGTCGTCAGACCTAGCGCAGATGCGATCCATTACTCGCATTGTTCGCCCGCATTGGCAAGTTTCCACTCTTAACTTAGTAAGATCGCGTGTGCGATAGCGAATCATTGGAGTGCCTGTGCGCGATATCGTGGTAAAGACTAACTCTCCTTGTTCACCGTCTGGTAATGGCTCAAGAGTATCAGGGTCAATTATCTCAGGATAAAAGTGATCTTCCCAAATGTGAAGACCATTTGAATGTTGGCAGCTACCAGCAACACCAGGACCGGCAATCTCAGTTAGACCATAAATATCGTGCGCAATGATGCCAGTTTCGCGCTCGATTGCTTCGCGCATTTCAGTTGTCCAAGGTTCTGCGCCGAAGATGCCATGTTTTAATTTGGTGTCTTTTCTAAAGTCTATGCCTTGGCGCTTTGCTTCGTCAATTATTCTGAGGAAGTAACTAGGTGTGCAAGCTATCGCAGTAACACCTAAATCGCGCATAAGCATTACTTGGCGTTCTGTATTGCCGCCTGAGGTAGGGAGGACTGCGCACCCAAGCCCTTCGCCGCCATAGTGTAAACCAAGCCCGCCAGTAAACAGGCCATAGCCGTAAGATACTTGTAGCACGTCACTAGCGCGTATGCCGTACATCGCTAGACAACGCATAGCGCCATTTTGCCAAACTGATATATCGGCAAGCGTATTGGGTATGCAGATGGGTTTGCCAGTGGTGCCTGATGAGCAATGGAAGCGCACAGTCTCATCCATCGTAGCAGCCCTTAGACCCATAGGGTACTCGTCTCTTAAATCTGTTTTTTTAGAAAACGGGAGGAGTTTTATATCAGAAAGCGTTTTGATGTGCTCAGGTTTTACTCCAAGCTCTTGGCAACGGCTACGGAAAAGAGGCACGCGCTCATAAGCATAATTAACGGTCCATTTAAGACGATGGAGTTGAAGCTCGCGAAGTTTTTCTTTAGGAAGATAGTCCATAGCCGAAACTGGATGAGTGGGGCTATTTACATCTTGTGCAAGAACAGGATAGAGTGAATTTAGCGGTTCCATTTGCTTGTCAATTGTATTTGTCTATTGCAGAAAGAGTTTTATTCATCTCGGATCGAGTGCCTATTGAGAATCTTATGTAGCGACGCGTGTTCGGTGTTTTAAAATGGCGAACAAATATATTGCGCGTCTTAAGATGCTCAAAAACATCTTCGGCTTTGATGCCTTTTGGTGGTTTTGCGAAAACAAAGTTTGCAGATGAAGGTATGACTTCCCATTTGCGCTTAGAAAGCTCCTCAGAAAAATATTCGCGAGTTTCAATTATTTTTTTGGCATTGTTTTCCATCCAGCGCTGATCTTTGATAGCAGCTAGTGCTACTTCTTGTGCGATCGCATCGACATTATATGAGTCTTTTATCTTCATTAGCGCGGCAATAAGTTCCGTAGGCCCAACGCAATACCCGACGCGCATACCTGCTAGCGAGTAGCTCTTTGAAAATGTGCGCATGACGATGATGTTCTTATTTTTATTCGCTGTTGCCAGGTGCATACAGTTGGTTGGCGCAAAATCAGCATACGCCTCATCAACTATCAGTATGCCAGGATAAGCAGCGGCAAATGCACGTATAACTTCAGGAGAAGTAAAACTACCAGTTGGTGCATTGGGGTTAGTCCAAAGAAATAGGGAGGTGTCTTTGGCCAGGCTTAGAGGCTTATCCTCTGGGGAGCCTTTCCAATTAACGCCGCGAATATCAGCTAGCGTGTTATAGAGCGAATAACTTGGGTCTAGAGAACCAATTGATTCGTTGTCTTCTACAAATGCTTTTGCTGAAAGAGAAAGAATTTCATCCGAGCCATTGCCAACAAAAACGTGTTCAGGCGTTGTTTTGTGGAGTTTAGCAATAGCCATTCGAAGCTTAGTGCATTCAGCATTAGGGTAAAGGCGCAATGAATTTACGTCAAACTTCTTTAAGGCCTCGGCGCATTTTGGCGAAGGTGGGTAGGCGTTTTCGTTAGTATTTATTTTTATGATACCGCGCCCTGATGGCTGGTCACCGTGGATATAGCCTTTGAGAGATTTTATGTGTTTGGTAATTCGCATTTATGGAATATCCTTTTTGGCAGAACTTATTTCATTAAGCAATTCTGCACTTGTATGGAAAGTGAAACGCCTTAAAAGAAGGATGAGAATTTTTTCATCTGTAGAGACACTAGTGATGTTTTTGACGTCTTTAGCCCCAGTAGATTTCATCGCATGCTTCAAAAGCTTCATATTGTTTTCGAGCGTGGCGGTGTTTCTAAATAGAGTCATTTGGGCTTTGTTGGGGCTATCTGGGTCGCCGGAGCCAAGGGGAATAAAACTAAAGAGAAACCAGCAAGTGTTGCTTACTTCTGCCATCGTAACGCCTCCTTTGGAGGAGACATTAACAGTAGCACAGCCAGCAAAGAGCGATAAAATAACAATGCTTAATAGGCGCATTTTCATTTAAGCTCCCCCGATAACTGGATTTCACGATAAGTAAAGATGTAGGGCAAAGGAATAGGAATGTTAGTGCCAGGAATCTCGAAGAATATCTCGTCATGACAGAGGTACGAAATATTAGACGGTTCTTTGTTTGAAGATTCAACTCCGGCAAATGCTCTTGATTGAATCTTGTCCATAGTCACGTCATTTCTAAAAAGCACAAAAGGCATTATTGAGTTGGGCGTAGTGTTGCCTGTTGCTAAGGGAATACAATGAAAAAGATACCAACCAAAATTACTAGCGTGAATGTGTTCGTTGCCGTTAGGGGCAACAACGCGGCTAAGCGAGAAACACCCGCCTAGTAAAAACGCAATAGCACATATAAAAACTTGAAATTTCATTAGTGCATATTATACCATATTTCAGTGAAATATATATCCAACTTCTTGTTTAATAATTATTTCTTGAAGTTGCAAAAAATATGTGGTATACTTCTGTTAAGCCCTCAAAATGTGGGTTAGGATGTAACAACAAACTATAAAATGGAATAATTATGAATATAAATCGTAGAAGTTTCCTTTTCGGTTCTGCAGCGGCTGTTACCTTAGCTGGTCAAGCCACTACTAAGACTGGCCTCCGTCCGCTTAAGCCAGGAGAAAAGCTTCGTGTCGGTATGATTGGCTATGGCATTCAAATGCGCACGGCCCTTATTCCTCAATTTCTTGGTAAACTTGGCGCAACAGGAGTGGAAAAGCAAGTTGAAATTGTTTCTGTTTGTGACTGCGATAAAGTACGTGCTGCCGCAGGCGCAAAGCATGTAAATGATTTTTATGGCAAGAAGGTTTGTAAGGCAGTATATGATTTTCGTGAAGTTCTCAAGGATGAAACTATCGATGCCGTCTGCATTGGTACACCTGACTTCTGGCATGCATATATGGCTGTAGAAGCTATGAAGCATGGTAAAGATGTTTACTGCGAAAAGCCACTTACGTTTTCGATTGAAGAATCGAAAAAGGTTATTGAGGCTCAGAAAAAATATGGCCGTGTATTCCAGGTTGGCTCAATGCAGCGCAGTTGGGCGAAACTTTCTGAGTTCTGGGTTGCTTGTATGATTGCTCGCAACGGCATGATTGGCGATATTAAGTATGTTGACGCTAATTTCGGCTTTTCTGGTAAAAAACTTGGTGGTCCATCTCATCCAGTTAGGTTCTTTGATGTGCCTGAAAACGCGGAAAAGGAAGGTGCTCCAAATCCAGATGTTGACTGGGATATGTGGTTAGGTCCAGCTAAGTGGCGCCCATATTCTGATCAGTTAGCCCCACGCGGCGTTAATAAGTTTTATCCTATGTTCTGGCGCTTTGACGATGATTTAGGCACTGGTTATAATGGCGACTGGGGTGCTCATTATCTTGATACAGCTCAATGGGGCATGGGTATGGATCGCAGCGGCCCATATAAAATCATCCGTTCAGATGAGCCATATTCCACAAATCTTTTCCATGGCGCACGTCGTCAATATGGTATGAAGATGCTCTTTAAGTCTCCTTCTGGTGGTGATATTGAGCTTTATCACGGGCCATTTTCGTCTATTAAAAACGACTGGGGTGGCTGGGGTACAGTTTTCTACGGCACTGATGGTATCGTAGCTGTTGCACGCGGCAAAATCGCCGTTTGGAAGGGTACGGGTCTTGTTAAACCTAATCTTGATATCCGTAGGCAGATTGAAAAAGCTACATTCATGCCTGAAAAGCTTATTGCAGCTTCAATCGGTAAGGATTATGGCACAGATGCAGTAGTTAAGAAGGATAATCGACTTGCTAACACGCTTGAAAAGCTCATGGCAGAATTTGATTTGAAGAATGCGAAAGTTCAGCTTTACCGTTCTGAAAATCAGGTTAAGAACTTTGTTGAGTGTGTTAAGTCGAGAGAGATGCCTGTTTCAGATGCTGAAACTGGCGCGCGTAGCTGCATCCTTTGTATCCTATGCAATATGTCCTATCAGTATGACACGGGTTTTGAATGGGACGCTGATAAGATGGAACTTAAGGGTGATAATCCCAAGGGTCTTTCGATAAAGCGCGAACATTACCGTAATGGTTGGGACGTGGTAGTTTAATACCGGTGCGTCTACTCAAAGAGATAAGAGACGAAATAGATGCTCTCGACGAAAAAATCGTTGAAGCAATCTCTGCTCGCGCAGCTCTTTCTGAAGCAGAACGTCTTGCCCTAGTTGAGGCAGGGCTTCCTAGTAGGGATGAGATGCGCGAGAAGAGAGTTATTTCTCGCATAATAGAGCTTTCTCCTTTGCCAGAGCGAGATGTAATTTATAGTGTATACGAGCGTATTCTTGGTGGAGCGGCAGGTCTTATAGAAACAGTTTCAAGAGCTGTTATCGTTAAGAATGGCAAAGTGTTATTATGCCGATCAAAAGGTGGCGACAAATATTATCTGCCAGGTGGGCATATTGAGTTTGGTGAAAAGGCCTCTGTTGCGCTTAAGCGCGAAATACTAGAAGAGACAGCGCTTGATTCAAATGTAGGCGATTTACTTGGAGTTGTTGAGAATTCATTTCTGCAGCATGGCAAAAAACATTGTGAAATTAATCTTGTTTATCAAGCAGAAATTGAAGATGGCGAGGTTAAGGCTGTAGAAGACTGGATAGAATTTGATTGGGTGGAAATTTCTTCAATAGACTCTGTAGAGCTATTGCCTATAGAAATGAAGAAGTTTATCAAAGTGAGTATTTAAGAATAGATAATTATTAAGATTAATCCACGACTAGGCTTGAAAATGTTGCCAGTATCCAGTGTTGCCAGTGCCAGTTTTCAATATCAATGTAGCTGAGCCTATGTGCAATCGGGAAAGTCAGTTGTGCGGCTACGCGACCAAAAATTTTGTGTAATTGTTTTATGAAATATAAAATGATATAATACTAATATGAAACTCAAATTGCGTAAAGGGCAGACGATGGTAGAATATATTCTTGTATTCGCTACGCTTCTTGGCGTGATTGCTGTTTCTGGGTTTCTGCTGACAGCGGTTGTGCGCACTGTGGAGCGCACCGAGAATCTTGTCGGCAGCGATTACCCGTAATAAGGAGGCATAAAATGAAAACATTAAGAAAAGCTCAGACAATGATTGAGTACATTATCATCGTGTGTCTTATTGCAGTTTCGCTTGTGGCAGTATTTACGTATTTAGCTCGCGCGATTGGCAAAAAAACCGCAGGTGCGGCAGAAGCACTTTCGTCTGAAGAAGGCGGCAAGGCTCGTAGTGCTGCTGAATCCATTAACGAAGATTCGCTGAAAAAGCTCGGCGAGTAATATTTAGGCGCAAAATGCGCAAATGTCGCGCTAAGCAAGGGCAAGCGATGCTCGAAACGGTTCTTGCCGTCTTGTGCATCGTTGCTTTTTTCCATTTCTTGTTTTATTTATCACAAGTGGCGCTTACGCGAACTTTGGTGGATCACGCGGCCTCTCGCGCAGCTAGAGCCAGATCTGTCGGCTTTAACGATTTTATGTGCGAGAAAGCCGCTCGTGTGGCGGTAATACCGGTAGCTGGCGAGCGGCTATGGCCAGAAGAAGATATGCAGGAACTTGGTAGAATTCCTGATTATCTGGCATCTCAAGACGGCGCGCATGCACGAGGAATTCTTGATTATGAATTCTGGCCAACATTTCGCATAGATGTCTCGCGAGGATTTGGAGATGTCATAAAGGCGGAAACAAGAATTATTCGTCATGATGAGATGAAAGTCTCAGGTGGCGCAGAAGTTGAATCTCATTATCCACTTTATATGACAGATTCGGGGTTGTAAAAGTGAGACGAGGACAAGTAGCGATATATTTGCTTGTAACGCTTGTAGCGCTCACGCTGTTGGCGCTTCTCAATGTTGATGTATTTAATGTAGTTAGATGTAAGATGCGCGTTCAAAACGCAGGCGATGCGGCCGCATTGGCCGCAGCCAGATATCAAGGCGAATTGTTAAATGAGATAGGCAGGCTTAATCTTAAGCATATAGAAGCTGCCATTAAAAATGATAGAGAAGAGTGTGACGCAATTGTATTAAAACAGCGCAGATTGGCGTTGCTCGGCCCAATTGAAGCGCTAAGAGAAGCTGATCTTGCCGCGCGCAAGAACTATCAGAAGCCGCGCGCAGAATTTTCGCGAATTCTGATGCAACATGTCCAAGACGTAAGGATGATCTATGCTGGCGGCAACGGAGCCTCTCCTGAACCATATCCCGAGTCATGGAATGGCGCTTGGATGGAATACGCTATGGCGTTGGAACAGGTAGCAGGAGACGGCTTAGCGGTCGGTCCGGATAATATTGAGTTTTACAATTACAACTCTGGTCATCCTTTGATGGATAGGTATTTTTATCACGCAATTGCGGGGCGTAACTGGTGTTGGTTTAAATTCCATTGGCCAGATCTTCTTCAAATTATGACGGTTACGAATCGTGGTGGCCGATACCTGTAACTTCCGAGCGCCAGTCATTTGTCAATTCCGAAGTCTTTTCATTGCATGTTCATGTGGTTAAATGCAGTATCGCAGATGCCATCGGTAAAGAAAAAATATTGGATTTTTTAGAGTCTAATTCTATAAAAGGGCCTATGGGAGTTCCTTATTCCCAAGCTGAACTTGCTCTAGCGGCTATTCTAACAAATCGAGAAGAGGAATGGTTTTTTTATGAGCCTACTCATTGGCGCACATGGGATGAAATGAATCCGCTAGTGCCGTTTGATGAATATGGCGCAATGCCTGTTATAGGCGAGGTGAAGCCTCATTATAATGTTCGCGGCGCGGCTGCTGTAGTTAGATGTGTTGGAGATGTCGAAGCAACAGCGTTAGAAAAGTCCTCCCGCATAACTTGGTCTGCGGCGGCGAAACCTTTTGGTTCAATACAAATTGGAGATGAAGAGCTTGCTGTTAATTCGTTTTTTAATTTTATCATTCCTGCTTTTACGTCTACGCGATTAGTGCCTATCGACTCTGTAGGTGGCAGAGATTTGGCGACTGCCGATTATGATTGGGTATCACATCTTAGAGGTCATATACTTAGATATTTAGAGTACGGTCCAATGCCTTCGCAGTGTTATTATTGTAGCCAACTAGTTTCTTGGGAGAATAAAGGTTTGCGTGATACGGGCGCTAGATGGCTAAAGTTTCATGGTGATTCTTGTAGAAGACCAACTGGCGGTGGCGGTGGTAGAGGAGGCACAGTTCATGCTCACTAATTTAAAAAAAGGTCAGGCGCTTTCCGAGCTTGCTGTTGGTATGCTTGCCTTTGCGCTTGTTGCTTCTGCGATGATTGGCTTTGCTTTTTATATCGGCAAGGCGTTAGAAATGCAGCGCACTTTGCGCGCCGAAGCGGGGAGAGGAGCATTACATTCTATCGGTGCTCCAGGGTCTTATTCTTCTGCTTCAGATTCAAAGAAGATGCGAGTAGAACCGCTTGCTGGAGAATATATTTTTGGTTCGACAGAAGTTGATATAAAAGAAAGTGTTTATATACCAAAAATGGGAGTTTTAAAATAAATGATGCCATTACCGGAGAGAACGAAGGTTATCTTAAGTCACGCTTTTGCTGTGATTCATCCTTGTGTTTATGGTGGTCTTTCGACTGAAAGCGAGGGCTCTCTTTCGCTAGCGTTAGAGTGTGCGATAGCGATGCTTTCTCCTGATGCTAATGCTAAATCCATAGTCGCCCAGTTTATGGCAGAACTGCCTGAAATAAAGCGACTAGTTGCAACGGATGTTGATGCTGCCTACGAGGGAGATCCTGCTGCTACTAGCCCTATGGAGGTCGTGATGGCATATCCTGGTCTTTACGCTGTAACCGTCCATAGGTTAGCGCATTGTCTTTATCGTATGAAGGTTCCTATTTTGCCGAGGATGATGAGTGAAGAGGCTCATTCGAGAACGGGTATTGATATTCATCCCGGAGCTACGATAGGGGAGCGTTTCTTTATTGACCACGGTACTGGTGTGGTTATTGGTGAAACTGCCATTATCGGGCGCAATGTTAAAATTTATCAAGGCGTAACCTTGGGTGCCTTGAGTTTTGCCAAAGATCCTGAAACAGGCGCTTTGATTAAAGGTGTAAAGCGTCATCCAAAGGTTGAGGATAATGTTGTAATTTACGCAGGAGCAACGATATTAGGCGGCGAAACAGTTATTGGCCATGACTCGGTTATTGGTGGTAATGTTTGGCTTAAAGATTCTATTCCTCCTAATTCGTGTGTGTACAATCGCTCACCTGCGCCAGAAATTAAGACGAGGTAATATTAGTGGCATTAATTGCATCGATTCTTTTTTCGCTCGTAGTAGGTACGTGGAATGGTAATTGGTTTCCTTCTGGACGTGCCGAACATCGTGCATCGCCAGAGAAAGAAAATGAGACTACGCGCCTAGCTGCAGAGATGCTTTCAAAGGGTTTGGCGAAAATAGATCCAGAAGGTGATGATGATGTTGTTATTTGTCTTAATGAAATGAGAAATGCCTCTGTTGTTAGTAATCTTATTTCAAAAATGACTAGAAAAGACCTTTATCTTTCTGTAATTACTCGTTATCGTAGAAGAGACCGTTTTGATCAACAACAAGACGCGATAATAACATCAATGCCAGTTGCCTCCAAGGGGTGGGCAGTTTTTAAGAAATCGTCAGATTGGCAGAAGAATCCACCGCGAGGGTATGCGTTTTCTGAAGTTATATCAGATTGTGGCGCAGTAACAACGCATGTTTATTCAGTTCATTTAAAAAGTGAATATGGGGCAACATCAGAGCAAATTCGTAGGAGCAACCGCTATAAGCGTGGCATAGCAATAGAGCAAATTGTTAACATGGAAAAACCAAAGGGGCGCGGCAAAAAGAAGCAAAGTAGCCCAGTGATTATTGCTGGCGATTTAAATGCAGATAGATGGCAAGAATATTTCTCTAAAGAAACTCTTTTTCATACGCTTTTCAACGCAGGTTTTTTAGATGCTTTTGAAGGGTTGGAAAAAGAAAAGCGTTCGACTCGCGATTCTAGAAAGTGGGGCTCTTCTACCATAGATTATGTATTTTATCGCCAAGTTGGAGAAGTGAAAGCTGTTCATGTTGAAAAGACGAATGGGGCATCTGATCACAATGCTGTTTTTGTGCTTTTTTGATATAATATTGCCTAATGGATATAGCTAGAGAATCAACTTGGGACGAATCGCCGCGCACACATACGGGTGCGGTGTTGCGTCGTATAGTTTCTATTCTTGCTTTTGTCGGTAGAACTGCGAGAATCGGCGTTTTTTCAGTCGCGTCATTTCCATCGGTTCTTGTTCGCCCAGCTGGCAGAGCAGATTTGGTAAGGCATTTATATTCAACTGGTATTCGTACATTGCCTGTTGTTACTGTCGTTTCGCTATTTACGGGAATGATTGTAGCATTGCAGGTAGGACTAGAGTTAAGGCGGTTTAATCAAGAATTCCATTTGGGCGCGGCAGTTATGCTTTCTTTAATGCGCGAAATGGGTCCGTTTAGTTGCGGTATGTGTCTTGCTGCTTGTGTGGGCAGTGCAATTGCGGCCGAACTTGGTACAATGAAAGTTAATGATGAAATTGCTGCGCTAGAAATAATGTCGATTTCTCCGGTGCGTTATCTAGCCTCTCCTAGAATATTAGCTTTAGTACTAATCTCTCCGTTGCTAGCATTTTTTTGTTGTATAGTTGGTACTATGGGAGGGGGAATAGTTGCTCTTACTCAACTAAATGTTGATTTTGGTCAATACATAGCTAGTGCTATGTCAATAGCAGAGACGAAAGATCTTTTCGTTGGTTTAATTAAGGCTACTGTCTTCGGTTTGCTTATAGGAGTTGTTTCTGTTACAGAGGGCTTCGCTACGACACTTGGAGCTACTGGCGTAGGTCGTTCTACTCAGCGTAGTGTTATTTTGAGTTTTCTTCTTATTTTGATGTTTGGGTATATGATTACGAGAGTGTGCTACAGGTGAATTGTTCAGTTAAAAGGAGAGTTGTTCTTGAAGTAGATCGAAAAAAGATCGCTTCTAATTATTTCTGCATTAAGAATATAGTTGGTCAAGCAGAAGTTATGTGCGTTCTAAAGGCTGACGGTTACGGTCTTGGAGCGAGAAATTGTGCGCAGGTTCTTTTTGAGTTAGGATGTCGAAGGTTTGCGGTAGCGGATTCTGTTGAGGCCAAAGATTTAGTTGACTTTTTTAAGCCATCTGATAATGTAGTTGTCCAAATTGTCTCAAGTGTTCTTGATTGGGAAATACCATTAATGGTAGAAAAGGGTGTGGTGTTGCCTGTTTTTGATCTTAATACTGCTAAACTTATTTCAGATGTTGCGATTAAGTTAGGGCGAAAAGCCATAGTTCACTTTAAGGTTGATACAGGTATGGGTAGGTTAGGGGCAACACTCGATGAAGCTACTACTATTTTAAGTGAGATTATTAAGTTGCCTTCGTTATATGTTGAAGGGGCTTTTTCTCATTTGTCATCGGCTGGCGATGCTGACGATGAAACTACTATGAAACAAATAGAGTCATTCAAGGCTTTCCTCGAGGCAGCAAAATCGTTAGATATAAAATTTGAAAAGCTTCATATTGCCGCAACTGACGCTATTCTCAATTTCCCAGAAGCCATAAAAGCACCGTTTAATTTAGTAAGAACTGGTATAGGGTTGCACGGTGGCTTTAGTGATGCTGCTACGAAAGTAGGTCTAAAGAGTGTTTTTGAATTCAAAAGTTATGTAATGCAAGTTAGGCATCTTCCAGCTGGGGCAGTTATAGGATATTCTCATACAGCAAAACTTTCTAGAGATTCTATTGTTGCAATTATCGCTGTTGGATATGCTGATGGAGTTCCTCTTTCGCTTTCAAATAAGGGTTTTGTTTTGGTCGGGGGCAAGAAGTGTCCAATTTTAGGTCGTGTATCAATGGATTATACTGCAATAGATGTAACAGATGTTCCCTTGGTAACGCTTGGCGATGAGGTTGTATTATTGGGTTCTTCGTCAAGTTGTAGCATAACACCAGATGATTGGGCTGAGATAAAAGGCGTTCATCCGTATGAGATTATGACATCTATTGGTAAACGCACACAAAGATGTATGAGGTAGGTTAATATGAGTGAAGCAAAGACAGCGGCAATTCTACTTTGCGCAGGCAAAGGTACTCGTATGGGCAACTCAACAATCAATAAAGTAGCCTACGAGTGCGCAGGTATTCCTGTAATAAAGCGTATTGTTCGTAATATGCGCCAAGGTGGAGTGGAGCGCTTTGTGGTTGTTGTCGGGCATAAAAGCGAGAGCGTTATGGATGCCCTTAAAGATGAAGGTGAAATACTTTATGCGTATCAGTCTGAGCAAAAAGGGACGGGGCATGCTGCGGCTTGTGGGTTGGAGCTTTTAGGAAGTATTGGCTTTAATGGTAATGTTATTGTGTCAATGGGCGACAAGATAGTTTCTTCGTCTCTTGTTGCAAAGATGCTTTCGTTGCAGCATACGGGGGCAAAGGCGGTCTTGGCCGTTGAAAATCGCCCAGAAGGAGCTACTAGTCGTGGACACATAGTATCAAGAAACGACAAGGTTTATGGCATTGTTGAAGCGAAAGATGTAAAAAGAGCGCTAGAGTTACGCGAAACGATTTCTTTGTGCGGCGAAGTTTTCGAGGCAGAAGAAATAGCGGCGGCAAAGTTTGTCAATGCCGCAGTATATAGCTTTGATTGTCAATCACTAAGTAATGAGCTTAAATGTCTCGACGCCGATAATGCACAAGGTGAATTTTATTTAACTGATACCATTGAAGTTTTTGCATCTCGTGGTGAATTGCAAGTTTATGTAGTTGAAAAGTCATCTGATATACAAACATTTTCTACCCGTCCAGAGCTTAGGGCGATGTCAAGAGCATTTATGCGGTCAATTTCAGAATTTACCGCTAATAATGAAATAGAGAGTAAACTTTTTTCTGTTGCTAAGCAGCGTTTGGGTGATAGACCAATAGTAGTTGTCTCTGCGCCAGGGCGGGTTAATGTAATGGGTAGGCATATTGAACACAGAGGCGGAAGTGTTAATATGTTAGCTATCGGAAATAGAATGACGTTTGTGGTTGCTCCTCGTCAAGATGATGTCGTTACCGTTTATAATATTGATGAGTCTTATCCTGCTGCATCATTTTCAGTTTCAGATTTTGTAGAGCCGCCAACAGAGACTCCTCCGCAGGTTTCGTGCTCGGCAGCATGGTTGGAGTTTCTTGATTCACCTAAGGCTAAAGATGACACAGCTATTTCTAGAGGGCATTGGGTTAATTATATCAAGGGGGCTGTCCTAAGATTTCAAATGGCGACAGACCTAAAACTTTCAGGCATGGATATAATAGCTGGCGGGAATATCCCAGTGGCAGCAGGCCTATCTTCTTCGTCGGCTGTTGTTGTATGTACCGCAGAAGCAATCACCTCGCTTAATTCGCTTAATTTAGATGTTAAAGATTTTGTTGATCTTTGTGGGGAAGCAGAGTGGTATGTAGGTTCTCGCGGCGGTGCAGGTGACCATGCGGCGATGAAGTGTTCGCGTTTAGGTTATGTAACGCATTTAAAATTTAAGCCCTTTGAGATTGACCAGAGAGTTAAGTTTCCTCCTAACTGTAGTTTGTTAGTAGTTCACTCTGGTCAGCAGGCGAAAAAAGCAGAAGGTGCTAGAGAAATTTTTAATTCTAAAATCCTTGCTTACGAGAGAGCCTTTTCTGATATTAAAAGGGCTTATCCGCACTTGCCAATAGAACACTTTAGAGATTTAGCATTTCTCTCTGACGCAGAGTTAGAAAAAGCATTTTCTGCTGTTGATGACTCTGCTAAAGGAGTGGCTCGTTTTGGCGTTGCTGAATGTCGTAGAGCAGAGGATTGTCTGGCGCTTTTTAAGGCGCAAGACGCGGCTAGTCTAGGGCGAATGATGAAAAAATCGCACGACGGAGACAGAGTAGGTGCAGGCTTGTATGAATGTTCGACTGTAGAAATTGATGAACTTTGTGACTTTATTAATTCCAATGATGGTGTCTATGGCTCGCAGTTGGTAGGTGCAGGACTAGGAGGTTGTGTAATAGCGCTTGTTGAAAGTTCAAAAATAGACGCGTTGGCAAATATTCTCTCAGCAAAAGGCTTTATGGCTTTTAGGTGTGACCCTTGCGAAGGTTCAAAGGTGGTTTTTTAATCACAACAAGTCTTTTAGCGATTGTTATTGAGAAGTATCTTTAGTTTTTTTACAATTTATTACATAATTTTTGTAAACTTTCTCAAAAATTTGGTATAATATAGAAATGTTGAAACAAAAATACGAGGAGAGATTATAAATGAAAAAAATCTTAGTGACACTTTGTGCAGCTTTTTCAATGGCAGCATTTGCTCAAGAATCGATTGAAGATGACAAGTACATGCTTGATAATCATGGCTTCACTCCGTTTACTCTTAACTTTTATAGCCCATTACAAGTAGTAAGTGGCTCTCAAACTGACGTTTATGGTTTGAGGCTAAATGTCCTTTTTGGAAAGAATCAATGTGTTTATGGTCTTGACCTCGGTTTGAGCGGAATGTCTCGTGGTCCAGTTTATGGTGTTCAGGCTCAGGCGTTCAACTGGAATGAACACATTCTTAAAGGGCTTCAGGTCGGCGGTTTGGCGAACATTACGATGCAAGAAGTTTACGGATTGCAGGCAGTTGGCTTTGCTAATATTAACCGCTCTGAAGTTTGGGGTCTAGAAATTGCTGGCGGCATGAACTTCTCTGAATCTTTCGTAGGTTTACAGATTGCTGGTTTAGCCAACCGCAATAACGATAACTCTTGTGGTGTTCAGGTCGCATTTGTTAACTCAACACGTAACGCTTGGACAGGTGCTTCAATCGGTGCTCTTAACTATACGTCAACCCTTGATGGTCTTCAGGTTGGTGTTATTAACTTTATTCAGCGTTATGGTTCTGGCGTGCAGATTGGTTTGTTTAACGCAGCACAGCAGTTTGCTGGTGTTCAGATTGGCTTGCTTAATATGATTTGCAGCGGCTATACACCGCTTCTTCCAGTAGTAAACTTTAACTTCTAATGGGGTTAAATAGAGGGCAATGATTAGCGGATTTATTCGTTTAATAGTTTGTTCAGTTGTCGTTTTTTGCGTCGGCGGTCTTTTCGCCGACGCAAAAAGTAATGTCCCAAAATATGTCTTCCTTTTTATAGGTGACGGGATGAGTGTGCCCCAGCGCATGACGGCAAATGAATTTTCAATTATAACTGGCGCAGGTCCTTTGGCAATGAATACAATGCCTGTTACGGGCATGGCACGTACGAGATCTTCCAATTATCTTGTGACTGATTCTGCCGCGGCAGGGACGGCCATCTCTTGTGGGGTTAAAACAAACAATGGCTCTTTAGGTGTAGATTCTTCTGGTAATAAACTTTTTTCATGCGCCGAAGCTGCTAAAAAGAAAGGCTTAAAGGTTGGGATTATTTCTTCAGTAATGATTACACATGCAACTCCAGCTAGTTTCTATGCGCATAGGAAAGCTCGCTCAGATGTAAAGGGCATAATTTCTGATTTGGTTGACTCACAATTTGATTTTTTTGGTGGCGGCGGTTTTGATATTACAGGCAAACTCTGTAAGCATGCTTCAGATGTTGCATCTCAAAAAGGCTATAAGGTTATAAAAACAAAAGAAGCTTTTCAATCACTCTCAAAATCTGAAGAGAAGGTGATTTTAGATCTTATGCCTGGGCCAATGGCAAATGAAATAGATGCGGAATATTTAGAAAATACAACTAGTAATTCTCAATTGCGTTTGGTTCAAGTTTTAGATAAAGCTATTGAATTACTAGATAATGATAAGGGATTTTTTATAATGTGCGAAGGCGGCCGCATTGATTGGGCTTGTCATGGCAATGATGCTGCAACCGTGTTATATGATGTTTTAGCACTTGATAAATGTATAAAAAGTGCCATTGAGTTTGCTAAGTCTCATCCAGGAGAAACTCTAATCGTAGTAACTGGTGACCACGAGACTGGTGGTATGACAATGGGGTTTGCAGGCTCTGGAAAATATCTTTATCTTGAGCGCCTTGCTAATCAAAAAATGACAGTTGGTCTTTTTAATGAAGAGGTTGCCAACCTCTTTGCTGAGAAAAAAGGCAATCTTGACTTTGACGATGTAAAGCCTCTTATTAGTAAGTCTTTCGGCTTTTCATTTCTACCTACTACACAGAAGGGTAAACTAGTTTTATCACAGGCAGATATAAAACCTATTCAAGCCGCATTTGAGGCAGACATAAAGAAGTATCGCAAAAATGTCGAAGAGACAAAAGATTATTTAAAGCCTTTGAAGTATGCTCTTGGCAATGCTTGCAGAACGGTGTTAATGCAAAGAGCTGGTGTAGATTGGACTAGTGGCACACATACGGCACTACCTACTATGACTACAGCATTAGGTGTAGGTCAGGATAAATTTTCTGGGTTTTATGAAAATTCCCACATCGGAATAGTTTTGAAATCGTTTTATGAGTGAGAGAATATTATGACAAGAAGAGGTTTTATTCTTTCTGCATCAAGTTTCGCTCTTTGTGGAAGCACATCAATCCAAAAGGTTTTGATGTCTCATGATAAAAGCCTTTCTGTATTTATAAGTGATACTCATATTTCTCCAAGAGCTGATTACAATTATACTTATAAGGCTCTTGAGCGTATTGTTGACGAAGTCCTTCTGATGCGTCCTCTGCCAGCAAGGGTAGTCGTCTTTGGTGATATATCTATTGCTAAAGGTATGAGGCCTGATTACAAGAAGGCTAAGCCATTATTTCAGCGACTAGTTGGCGCTGGTATTGATGTTCATTATACGATGGGCAATCACGATAGGCGTTCATCCTTTCTTGCTACATTCCCAGAGGCAGAAAAAAGAATGCTTGTAAAAGATAGGTTTCTATCTGTCGTAGATTTGGGTTCGATAGATCTTATACTTCTTGATTCGCTTTGTCAAGCAGATGGCCCAGAAGGAACTCCAAATACGCCAGCAGGTACAATTGATAGGGCACAATGGGATTGGCTTAATGAAAATGCCCCTAAATGGAAGCGTCCTTTTGTTTGTGGTGCACATCATGCGCCTCATGATTTATCAATTGAAATTGATGGAGTAAAAAAGGATGTTCTTGTAACACTTAAAGAGTGTGATAATTACGTCGGTTGGGTTCAAGGTCATAATCATAGGTGGGATAAACGCTTTAATATCAAAAACAGTAAGTCAAAATCAGCTACTTTCAGGTGGTTAGTTTTGCCTTCCACTGGTTACTGGGGAGATATTGGGTATGTGGTTGCAAGGAGTTACCCTGATCGTCTTGATGTCTCGTTAGAATTAAAAGATTTTTATTATGACCGCCCATTAGAAAAAAACAAGCGTCCGAAGTGTTGGGATGATATTGTTGAGGATAAAAAGGGAGATTATTGTAGGTTTTCTTTCCCGGGAACGATTTAAGTTGCTAAAAGTTTAAATGGACACGCCAAAAAATCTTTTTACATATGAACTTAATGCCGAGCAGCAAGAGCTTTTGATAAACACGCTGCAAGTCGGCAATTTTCGTCCACGCACAACACCTTATTCATTAGTATCAGTAGACGCTGATCATTGCGTTGTAACTCTTTATGAAAAAGAGAAAAGATCTCGGCGTAAGCTGGTAATTCAAGGCTCAGGGGCGAGGGATTTTGTTGAGTTTGTTCTTGAACCAAATGTCCTGCTTTCTGCTGGTATAGGTTATGAGAAAGTTCTTTCACCAGAAATGTATGCTCCTCATGCAGGCTCTGATGAGTCGGGCAAAGGCGATTATTTTGGGCCTTTGGTTGTATGTGCTGCTTATGTTGATGAGCAGATTTGCGACAAGGCAGCAGAGCTTGGTGTAAAAGATTGTAAGCAGATGACAGATAAGGCTGTTCTTGCGGCAGGTTCGCAGTTAGCTGAGTTGTTAGGCCCGAGCGGGTATCATATAATTAAACTTAATCCTCCAGCGTATAATAGATTTTACGCTAAAATGCGCAACATTAATAGAATGCTTGCCTGGGCGCATGGTACGGCTATTGAAGAGCTGCTTAAGAAAAAGCCGTTGTGTAAAAGGGTAGTCGTGGATCAATTTGCATCGACTGAGGCAGTGATAGCAAGGGCGCTAAAAGAGTTAGGACGCAAGGCCGAAGTTGTTCAGCGTCATAGGGCGGAGGACGATCCTGCGGTTGCTGCGGCTTCTGTGCTCGCCCGCCGCGAATTTCTCCTTTCAATGAAGGATTTTCCGCTTGGATCAAGCGATCCGGCCGTCAAAGAGCGTGCAATAGAGATGGTTAAGCAGAATGGTCCCAAATGGCTTATGAATAATGTCAAGGCGCATTTTACAACGACGGATAAGGTCCTTGCTGAATGTGGCTTTACCCGTGAAGACTTACCAGAAGAAGGGCGAGTAACTTCAAGCTCAAATTTTAATATAAAAACAAATAAGCAAGGTTAATAAAATGATATTTGCAAATTCACTTGTTCAAGGTTTTTTTGAATCATCTGTTGTCGGTCAAGCGATGGTCGTTATACAATTGCTTTTTTCAGTCTGGATGATAGCTGTCGCAATAGGCAAGCATAGGGAAATAACGCATAAAAGCGAAGAGCTGAAACGTTTTGAGAATGATTTTGCTTCATATCAGGATGTTTTGGGCTATTATATCAATAGAAGACCTTCAGGTAGGGATGGGATTAATCAGATTTATGTAACTACATGCGAAAGGCTTATAAGGCTTGTCTCTCCAGATATGCGTGCTATGCTCGCGGGGCATCAAACTAATACAACACCAAGGGCGCTCACGGCTGTTGAGATAGAATTAATCCGTAGTACTACAGAACATAGCCTTGAAATGCAGTTGATAAGTCTTGAAGGCAAGATGTGGATGATTACTGCGGTTGTTGCCGCCGCACCTATGATTGGTCTTCTCGGCACGGTATGGGGCGTTCTTGACGCGTTTGCCGTTATGGGTAGAGAGGCGACGGCAAATCTGGCAGCTATTGCTCCGTCGATATCATCGGCGCTTGTCACGACAGTAGTAGGTCTTATAATCGCCTTGCCTGGTATCTTTATTGCGCATTGGCTAAATCAAAGACTTCGCAGAGTTTCAGAAAGATATGAATCATTTGCAGAAGAGATAATTTCGCGCATTGCTTGCGAATTTCAAGGGTGCAACTAATGAGAATATCTAGGCTAAGACGTGCGCGTAATCGAGGCTCTGCGGGGTCGACTCCGCAGATAGATATGAACTCTCTTATTGACCTTACGTTTCTTCTTTTGGTCACGTTCATCGTTACGCTTCCTGCGCTTGAGCAAGGCATTTCAATAATGCTTCCACGTGCGAAGACCGATCAATTGCCAACAAAAAACAACAAGGCTAATATCGTAACTATAGATCATCAGAAAAGAATTTTTTTTCGTGATAAGCCCATAACGCTTGATGAATTTGAGCGCACTCTCTCAAAAATGGCAGCTGAAGATCCTGATGTGCCAGTCCTTATTCGCGGTGATGAGCGCATAGATTATGGTGCGGTAATGGAAGTTGTTAAAGTTGTTTATAAATGCAAGGTGCGCAAAATGGCGCTAGTGACGGTTGAAAAATAATCGTATGATGCAAGACGACAACAAACCAGAAGTGCTTTCTTCGAGGACTGTTATTGCCTCGTTGGTCTTGCATGTAGCAGTCGTCCTTTCAATCGTGCTATTTGGCAGTATCAAGTTCAGAAAAGAGGAACAATTAATACCGATTGATTTGTCGATTGTAGTTAATGAAAATCTTGATGGAGAGGAAAATCAGCCACCACCATTACAGGATCCGCCACCAGAGCCGCCGAAGGTAGATACACCTGCGCCTGTGAAACCTGTGGTATTACCTCCTCCAGTTGAAGTTCAAAAGGACGTACCTGCAGTTATTAAAGATCGCGAAAAGCCTAAAAAAACACAAGAGCAGATTATAAAAGAACGAATACTACGGATTCGACAAAATCTCAAGAAGAATCCTAATAAAACAAAGCCTCAAAAAGAACAGCCCAAGCCAGATAATCGTAAGCGAATACTCGATAGTTTAAAGCCTACTAATAAAAAAGTTGATATAAAAGTTAACGCTCCTAGCGGTAATGGTAGAACAGAAAAAAGGACATTGTCAGAGGCAGAACTTACGAGGTTGCTTAACACCGGATATAAAGCTGGTACTAAAAATCAGCTTTCTCAAAGCGAGTCTCAAAGGTGTATATCACTTATTTATAGGGCGTTTTATTCAAAATGGCAAAGACCTGCTTGGAATGACACGCTTAAGGTTATGGAACTGAAAATAGGCTTGGGCTTAGGTGGAACAATAACTTCGTACAAGCTTGTTAAGTCTTCTGGTGATCCAGCTGCTGATAGGACTGTATTAAACGCCGCTTCTCAAGTGCGTTCTGTGTCGGGGCTTTCAGCTGAATTTATTCGTCAACACAGTTCGGATATTATTATACGCTTTGAGGTAACGGCTCAATGATAAGTATATTTGCTACAATTTTATTTTCGGTCATTGAGCTTTTAGGTGTAAGGGCTGTTAATCTAGAGGCGTTTTCTTCGTTTGATACGCACAATGTAAGCTTAGGTGATCCAATGACTCTTACAGTTGATTTTATTGGTGAGGCTAATTTTGAAACGCTTCATCCACCAGCGTTGTCGCGTTATATAAACAAAGAAGAGTGGAAGGTTGATGACAAAAGTGCAAAGACGAGTACTTATCAAAATGCCCGCAGGTTAGAGTATCGAGTCAGGCCAATTAAAGATGGGCTTTTGTGGTTTCCACAATTGGAATTTACTTGTCCTTCCGAAGATGGTGCAAAAATTTATTTTAAAACCTCACGGATGCCAGTTTATGTTCGAAAAGGTGTGCAGGCGGTTTTGTCAGGGCTAGAGGAAGATATGGGGCAAATGCCTATGCCAGAGGCGATTTCTCTTGTAGCGCCGGATACATTGACTCAAGATGATAAGTTTAGGTGGCGCAAAGCCTGTGTGACATTAGATCCAGAGCTTTTTGCAATGTTTAGTTTTCCTAGGGCTAGGCTAAATGAGGCGGCATGTAGGATAATTAAAGGAGAGTGGGCTAAAGCGCTTTCTATTTATTCAAAGCTTGAGTGGGTAGTTGGTCAGACACCTGAAGTTGAGCGTGGCATAAAAGCGGCTCTTGCGCTTAAGTATGATAATCCTCATGTAGTTTTGCCTATTTGGAGAGAAGTTGGTCGCCCTGTATTAAAGTATTCCTGGTTAGGAAGGCTAGTTGTGATTGTGTCGGCACTTTTAAGTATTTACTTTGTGTTTTATCTTGCAAGTCGTTTGGTTCGTATTGCAGCTATAATTGTTATGTGTATGATTCTTCCTGTCTCTGCTGATGTTTTCTCTGAGATGCACCGACAAATTCAGCAGATGCATGAAGAAATGTCGCGTAGTTTTGGAGGTGTGGATTTTGCTGGAGGCGGCATAACAATAGCCTCTGAGCGCTTTGATAGTAAAGATGCAAAGTTAAGTATAAAAGTTCCTGAAAATGTTGTAGCAGGTTCAAGTTTTGATTTAGAGTTAAAAATAGAGTACCCAGTAAATGTTGACTTAGGTAGAATGAATTTGTCTGTTAATCCAGATAGAGCGCTTAAGTTTGCTGGTCAAGCAAAGATGTTTAAGCCAGAAGTAGTCGTTGGAGAGGCGACTAATAAAGTCCAAAAGATTATCGTCCCACTAGTTTATCTTGCTCCATTTGATGGAGATTTTTCTGTGGAGCTTATGGGAACTGCCTCTATGTCGATTAAAACTTCTGCTAATTCTTTTTACAGTTTTAGAAAAACATCAAATAACTTTAAACTTAAATCTGATAACGTGAAACTTCAGGTTTCACCATTGCCAGCAGAAGGGATGATGGATGATTTTAGGGGAATAGTCGGAGAAATAAAATCAATGAAGAGATTTTCTCCAGAAAGATATGTTAGGACAAATGATGTTGTTGTGGTTTTTTACGATATGGAAATAGATGGTTTTGTTCCTGAAGGCGCAATAGAGGATAGTGTTGCAAATACCAAGACGAACTATAAATGGCGTAGATTCTTTTTTGCAGACGGAAAGGCTAAAACGCCAACATTTAAGCTTCCATATTATGACACAGTTGAAAATTCTTATAAGTATGCGGAATTTGATGGTGTAAATCTCGCTTATAAGCAAGATGAAGAGAGTTCGAAAAAAGAAAAAAATAAAGCTATTGATGTAGATGAGCAGAGTAAAAGCCTGAGAAAACTTTATTTCGCACCAGATGAAAAATCGCCAATCGTAGGGCATACATCAAAAACGCTTGAAAAGTGTGATGTTAAAGAGAAGTATGGCGATTGGTTACGCGTTGACGATGGCGAGCGTGTTGGGTGGATAAGGGCAGATCAAAAGTAAAAATCATCGCTCTTCTTTCTCGCCGATTTAGTGCTTAAAATAGATGCTGTTTTATTTCTCCTTGCTTGTTTCGGTTATTTTTGTTAAAATTCAAACATCAAACATAGCAACCGAAAACATTATGAAGCTTAATAGAATAGTTGCTTTAATTCTCGCGTTATTAGCCGAGGTTGCGACATTCGCCGCGGAAAATGTCAATTTCGTTTCGCGCAAGCTTTTGGCAGGTCGTGCTTCGCTCGTTGAGGCTGGCTATGTAGAGCATCGCTCGCTCGGCATAATTCGTCTTTCTCCTGAGTTGACGATTCCGATTGAGCTTATCTACGATTCGTCATTGGAAAAGACCGGCATATTCGGCTTTGCATGGCACTCTCCTCAATTGGAGTCGTCCGCTCGTTGGGATAAGGACGGTATGCTTTGGGTATCACCTTGGGGTGAGAAAGTTAAGTTTTTCTTAAAAAGTGTGAAGACACCGAAGGACGCTATTAAAATTGAGATTATCGAGGAGGCAAAAACAGGACGTGGATATTACGCCCCATATTCTGAATGGGAAGCAGATATAACATCGGGCGATCCTCGTTTATCCGGAAATTGGATTATTAAAGGCAAAAAGTCTCTTGTCGGTTGGGCGTTTTCCTATGCTTCAGGGAGATTATCAAAAATTGTAACCCCGACAGGTCGCTATGCGGATTTTTTGTATGATGCCAAAGGACGACTGTTATCCGTCTCTCAGAACGGAACTGACTTCATATCACTCTCATACGATGGCACACTTGCGAAGGCTGCTACCATCAGCGGCATTACCACAACATTTGCTTATGAGCATAGAAAACTTGAAATCCTTCCACATACAGCGGACGGCAAGATTGCGCGTCCTGTAAGACCTCAGCTTATTTCAATAAAGCGCGGTTTACTTGATGCAGTGAATGTAGGATATGACGGTAATTATCTCGCATCCATTTCGCAAGGTGCAATGCGCGAAAATATTACCTTCGAGAAATTC
>JAGBZX010000005.1 GCA_017628025.1 Kiritimatiellia bacterium
TGCGAGAAGAGCCATACGAAGAACTAACCCCTAAAGAGCCACTACCGAAAGAAGAGTAAGAGCCTATCCCATTAGCCTCTTCCTCGCCGAAATCTGAAGTAAAAAGCTCATAAAGCCCAAAATACTTTAAAGCATCCGCAACATACGAACGCTCAATAGTGGACTTCTTAGCCCTCCAATAAGGAGAATGAGTATACTTCTTTCTTGCCATCTCAAGACGTATTATATCATAAAATGAGAATTATGTGCGGAAAAATCTTAGAGGGAGAGTCAAAGAATGTGTAATAGCTTTGCGTATTAATTCTCCCGTTGAAATAATTTAAGTTCAATTACTCATCTTCATCAAAAGTCATTAATCAAAGATGATGGTCATTAATCAAAACGCCATTGATTGGAACAACATTGATTGGAACAACATTGATTGGAACTTGATTGATTGGAACATCATCGATTTAAATGTCATTTATCAAAGACTATTAATCAACGAACATTGCCATTAATCAAATGCCATTGATTAATGGCATTTATGGAGTCATCTATATGTCACTTATTTCAACATGCCTATAAATCTAATGTAGGGGCACGTCACTTTATACCTCATTAAGAATATAAAAAAATACTCAACTCCAAAATCTAGAGTTGAGTATTTCCTAAGTATTGAATTGTTTATTATATTCAGCAAATATCCTCAAATGCCTTTGAAATACTTAGCAACCTGCCCTCCTCATACCCTGGGCAAATAAATTGCACTCCAACTGGCAACTTTGTATTATTAGTAAAACCAGCAGGGACAGCTGATGCACATACTCCAGCAAGCGATGAAGGAATCGTAAAAAGATCGTTCAAATACATCGTAAGCGGATCTTGCAACTCCTTAAACTTAAATGCAGGCGTGGGAGCACATGGAGTTAAAAGACAATCGCATTTCTTAAACGCTTCGTCAAAATCTCGCTTAATCAAAGTCCTTACCTTAAGCGCCTGTGTGTAATAAGCATCTTGATAGCCACTTGAAAGAACAAATGTACCAATAATTATACGACGCTTTACCTCTGGACCAAACCCTTCCGCTCTCGACTTGGTATACAACGAATAAACATCTACCGCCTCAGAAGACCTGTGTCCATACCTAACACCATCAAAACGCGCAAGGTTAGCACTGGCCTCAGCTGGCGCAATAATATAGTAAACAGCCATCGCATACTCTGTATGAGGGAGAGAGACCTCAACAAGTTCTGCACCTGCCTCTTCACACTTTTTAAGCGCCTCATCTGTAATTCGCTTTACCTCTGGATCAAGCCCGGTTACATCAAAGTATTCTTTTGCGACACCTATCTTTACCCCCTTCATTGATGCTCTTTCAAGAAGCTTTGCATAATCAGGTACTGGCACTTCTGGCGTCGTACCATCCATTTGATCACACCCAGCAAGCGCACCAAGGAGAACTGCCGCATCTTCAACCGACTTGGTCATTGGGCCAACTTGATCAAGAGATGAAGCAAATGCTGTCACTCCATATCTACTTACGCGACCATAGCTTGGCTTTATTCCAACACAATTGCAAAATGACGCTGGCTGACGAATAGAGCCGCCCGTATCAGAGCCGAGAGCTGCAATGCACATATCTCCACCTACCGCTGCCGCACTTCCACCTGAAGAGCCGCCAGGAACTCGAGTAAGATCATATGGATTACGCGTAACTCCAAGCGCCGAATTCTCTGTTGAAGAACCCATTGCAAATTCGTCCATATTAACCCTACCACAAGGAATAAACGAATTTTTCTTAAGATTTGAAATTACCGTTGCATCATAAGGCGATAAATACCCCTTCAAAATTTTAGATGCACATGTACAAGGCTGGCCCTTTACATTTATAAGATCCTTTATCGCTATTGGCACCGCTTTTGGAGAAGCCTTGGCCAACTCTAGCGCATGATCTATATCAAAATAAAGATACGCGCCAATCTCTGGGTTTACCTCGTTGTAACGCTTGTACAACGACTCTACAATTTCTGCTGATGTGAAGTCGCCTTTCTCTAACCCTTCACGTGCAGCTTTAATTCCTAATTTGTAAAGTTCCATTTCTCAGCTCTCCGCACCTTCAACAATTTTTGGCAATAAAAACTCATCGCCCACTCTCTTTGGCGCGTTAGAAAGCGCCGTCTGAACGTCAAGCGATGGACGCACAACATCTTCTCTAAACCGATTGACTATCTCTCGCCCATGCATCATTGGCGGAACATCAGAAACATCAACTTCAGAGATTTTCTGGACATATTTTACAATACCATCAAGCTGGGCTTGAAATGTCGTACGCTCCTGTTCAGTAAGCTCTAGACGAGCAAGTTTAGCGGTATACTCTACATCAATATCCATAGTTATTTCATCCATGCAGGATTTATCCAATTACCGTTTGCAATAAAGACATTCTGAGGGGCGGAAGGCTTATCATCAACTAGTTCCGTGTCAACGATAAACAAAGCCTTATCACGGCAAGCGACAACGTTACGTGCGTCACGCGCCCAACTGGGCTTCTCCCAATTGCCTGGAGTTGTTACGATTTTTACACTCGACTCTCCTTCGGCTGGCTTCATAATCGCTACCTGCGCACCACCGCGCTTGGTTATATATGCAATACGACCATCAGGCCCCCAATCCGGCTCAACATTCTGCGACCCCTTGGAAGTAATACGACGCTTTGCCTTTGTTGCTACATCGATAATATAAAGCTGTGGGCGACGCGATTCATCAGAAACATAAACTATCTTCTTGCCATCAGGACTCCATGCTGGGCATCCTTCACTAGCAGTAGGAGTTGTCGTAAGGCGATTCCACTTTTGTGTTGCAATATCGATTATGTAAAGTTCTGGATTGCCCTGAAACGAAAGTATTATCGCAACCTTTGTGCCGTCTGGAGAAATAGCAGCACCAGTAGTTAAACCCTTAAAAGCCCATTTGAGCGAACGCTTCTGAGCGACGGTATCATACTCCCAAATTTGTGGGCCAGCGTTGATAATGCCCGTATACATAATAACAGAGTCATTTTTCCAACGAGGGCCTACGACTTTTTCGCCATTGGCAGTAAGCTGCCTAATATCATAACCATCAGGATAACACATACAAAGCTCTGATACGCCGCCAGATTGCTTTTTAATAAAGGCTATCTTATCTAAGGCAAAACCTTTTTGCCCCGCAAATGTTTCACATATTAAATTTGAAAATTTACGAGCTGCCATTCTAGCAGACTTATCATCTGTAATTTGAGAGGCAAGCGACGTCTCTTTACCAGCCCCCGTTGCACGCGCGGCGCTTGTTGTGCCAGTAATGTTTATCTGACCTCCTTGACGAACAACAAAAGCTCCCGAACGCTCGAGATTCTTCGTGAGACTTTTCTTAAATGAATCTGCTCCTGCTCCAGTTATTGAAATAGAGACAGACTGCTTTTCAATGCCCGCCCCTTTAATATCAATATATGTTTGAGCCCAAAGAGAAGCCGCCCATGCGACAACAAATAGTATTGTTAATTTTTTCATGTTGTGTAATCTGCATTTATATGTACATAATCTAGCGAGAAATCGCAAGTATAAATCGTAGCCTCTGCTCGGCCTAGATGAAGGTCGACCGTAATAGTAAACGAGCTAGCTGCCATAACTTTTTCAAGTCGTTTTAAACACTCGGCATCTGCAACATTACCCTTAGAATAGGCACAAACATCATCGTAGAAAACTTCTGCTTTCTCCGCAGTCATATCAGCGCCTGAATAACCAACAGCTGCAATAACACGACCCCAGTTAGGATCACGACCAAACCAACTTGTCTTAGCAAGAGGAGACTTAGCAACTGCTCGCGCAGCACGCTCTGCATCAGTTGCGCTTTTGGCACCCTTAACAGTTACCGTGACAAATTTTGTAGCGCCTTCGCCATCGGCCGCCATTTGTCGCGTAAGCGAAATACAAACCTCTTGAAGAGCTGCTACAAAAACCTTAAAGTCTTCTCCTGACTTTTCAATAAGCTTGTTGCCAGCCTTGCCAGAAGCCAATACAAAAAGCGAATCATTAGTTGACTCATCACCATCAACGACAAGCTTATTGAAGCTTTTTGACACAGCCAATAGTAAAGCGCGGCGCAAAACAGAAGGCGATACTGCCGCGTCTGTCGTAATAAATCCAAGCATCGTTGCCATATTAGGCTCAATCATACCTGAGCCTTTTACCATGCCACCAACAACAACCTTCTTACCGTCAATAACACAACTTACTGCCGCCTCTTTAGGCTTAGTGTCCGTCGTCATAATAGCACACGCTGCTGCGTGGGCGTGATTATTTGTGCGACCTAAAGACTTTGATGCAGCACGAATACCAGAAAGAAGATTTTCCATTGGCATTCTGCGACCAATAACACCAGTAGAAGCAACAAACACATGCTTTGGAGAAATACCAAGCTCGCCAGCGGTAACTAACACAGAAAGCTCAGCATCTTTAAGTCCTCCTTCTCCTGTGCAAGCGTTAGCGCAACCTGAGTTCGCTAATATTGCCTGCGCAATTCCGCCGCGAGAGACTACTCTATCATAAATTACTGGCGCTGCAGCTACCCTGTTGGTAGTAAAAACAGCCGCGGCAGAACATGGTTGATCTGCCACTAGAAGAGCCACGTCGTTGCGCCCTTCATATTTTATCTTAGCCGCTGTTGCTGCTGCCCTAAAGCCCTTTGCGCTGCAAACACCGCCCTTAATAGATTTTATACTTTTCATCTTCTGTAGTATATCATTATATGCTGCGAAATAAAATCACTTTTCGCTCTAAAGGTTTATTTTAAAATTTTAACTATCACCTTACGAATTTCGCCGCCTGTCTCTCGATAAAGGCAAGGCGTATGACCGTCCTCTTTTGGGAAGAAGACTATAAACTCGCCGACATCCACATCAACTAACTCGCATTTTGTGTCGTAAAAAACAGTATCTGAGCCATCAGCAAAGGCACCCTCCAAAACCTCTTTAGGCACAGGTGACAAACCTATTGTCTCAACCCTAGAAAGCGGCAAATGAATATCGATATATTTTCCGTGAGCCTCGCATCTAGCCGCAGTGGGCTCTCTTAATGAGACTTTTTCTATTGAAGCGTAACATTCGCCACCAGGTATAATTTCGTATTTACCATCTTCTAGCAAAGCCAAATCTGGTCTACGCAGAAAATCAAATGCGGCTTTGAATCTTGGGTGCATTTGTTCAATCACACCAGCATCTTTTAAATTACCCTTTAACATACCTTTTTTACCTTGAATTATAGAATCTAGAAGACAAACTGCATGAACTGCTAAACCATCACCTGAGCCTATTGAGCCCATTTTTTCATTCGTTTTGCCTTTAATAGAAATTGCTGAAACATCTATACCTAAAATGTGTGCTAGCCTAGTTCGCATCGGCAAAATATACGGCGCAAGTTTAGGCTTTTCTGTTATTATAACGGAATCTATATTTACGATAGAATATCCTGCGTTTTTAACTTCATCAACAACAAGCTTAAGTAAAAACGACGAATCGGCGTCCTTCCACTTTGCATCGCTATCGGGGAAATGAGAACCTATGTCTCCTAAAGCTGCCGCTCCAAGCACTGCATCTATTATCGCGTGAATTAGAGCATCAGCATCCGAGTGACCCAAAAGCCCCTTTTCAGAAGGAATCTCAATCGCTCCAAGTTTAAGCTTGCGCCCCACCTCGAAGCGATGAGAATCATATCCTATGCCGATTTTCAAGACTCTACACTTTTACGCTTTTGTAATACTAGAGCGACAATAATCCAACAAATTAAAGCAAATAAGGAAATTAAAAACACCCATAGCCAGCCTATCTGGTAAATAAGCGTAAAGGCTAAAGCGACCCAAAAGCCCATGAATGGCTCGTGAACCAACTGCTTACCTGCAAACGAGACAGCAGCATCAGTTTTTGAATCCGGGTCTACCGTGCGAAGTAACAACAAGCCCGTTGCCGTAACGCCAGTAGCTTGACCGAATTCTGCAATACCACGCTCAAACCAATACTTCTGAAAGATTCTAGGCGAAAACCAAAGCACTGCAAAAACTGTCCACATTAGTCCAGCAAACATCATTATCGTAAGAGGCATCCAGTTATCCATAACAACTGAGAGCTGAATCGTTGCAACAGCCGATACCGCAAGAAAATCTAGCGCGGCACCTGAGATACGTGTCATCTGACCTTTATCGATAAGAAGATCAATGCGGAAGATTTTAGCAAAAACCTGTAACAACACGCCGCCTATCATACACAGCGGGAACATCGGAAAACCATTGAAAAGCCTATTAGTGCCTTCTGGATTAATCGCAATTTCTAACGCCTTTAACATTTGAAGGATACCAAAGCCGCAAAGAACTGCGATACCAACTATCGCGATGTGCCAAGCAAGCGAGTCAATAGAATCTGCCATAACTGTTTGCTTACCAGCGGAGGGGCGTTCGTGCCTTTCGACGATACCCAATCGTTCGCCGCGCGTACGCTTACGGAAAGGTCTAACCGTCTTAACATAACCTTTACTATATGCCCAATTGATAAGTAGCATTCCTACAGCAATACCACATATCATACCCACAGTGGCAACTGTATAACCTAGGGCAATACCCTCAGTCCAACCTCTTGCAACAAATGCCTCGCTCATACCACCAACTGTGCCATGGCCACCTTCAAAGCCTAACTCCAGCAAATTACCAAAAGCTGGATTAACGTTAAATAAAGGCATCAACAGAAAACCACAAAGACCAATACCTATAGAATATTGTCCCCAGACCACAATCTGTGCTAACGTTAACTGCGGGAAAGAAGTCTTAATTACTTCTTTAATCTTAGGCGCAGCTGCACCGAGAAATAAAGTAGCGAAAACTATATTGATAAGAAAACCAGGAAGGCTTCGCATTGAATTAACTATAGCTGGATCAAGTTCTTTGCCCATAACATTAAAGGTCACAAGCCCTATTATACCGCCTATTACTGAGCTAGGCATGTAAAGCCTTTGCAAAAGCGGGATTTGAACGCGAACAATTTTTCCAAGTACGAGAAAGATACAAAGTAAAACGAATACTTCTATTGCTATCATATATACCTCAATTTTTGAATGAGTGAATTGGTGCTGGTATGCGGCCGCGACGCGATATCATCGCCTCGCACGAAAATTTAGAAACATTCATCACAGGTGCTCGACCAAGCAATCCGCCAAATTCAACAGTATCGCCAACTTTTTTGCCAGCAACTGGAATAATGCGAACTGCAGTCGTTTTTTGGTTTATCATACCAATGGCTGCCTCATCTGCGATGATGCCAGAAATTGAACTAGCAGGAGTGTCGCCAGGTATAGCTATCATATCAAGCCCAACTGAGCAGACGCAAGTCATCGCCTCTAGTTTCTCGATAGTCAAAGCCCCAGCGTTAACTGCATCAATCATACCCTGATCTTCTGAGACTGGTATAAACGCGCCAGAAAGGCCTCCAACGTAACTTGAAGCCATTACGCCGCCCTTTTTAACTTGATCATTTAAAAGCGCCAACGCGGCAGTTGTACCAGGCGCACCAGGATGTTCAAGACCAATCTCTTTAAGTATGTCTGCTACACTATCACCAATCGCTGGCGTCGGCGCTAGAGACAAATCTATAATACCAAAAGGAACGCCAAGTCTAGCAGAGGCTTCTTGTGCAACAAGTTGGCCAACTCGCGTAATCTTAAAAGATGTCCTTTTAATCGTTTCACAAAGCGTTTCAAAATCTGCGCCACGAATCGACTTTAATACGTGATTTACAACACCTGGACCAGAAACGCCAACATTAATAACGACATCGCCTTCGCTAACACCATGAAAAGCTCCAGCCATAAATGGATTGTCATCAGGGGCATTACATAAAATAACTAGTTTTGCACACCCTATAGAATCGGCCTTCTTTGTCTTTAATGCCGCTTCCTTTATAATCTCACCCATAAGCCTTACTGCATCCATATCAATGCCTGTTTTAGTAGAGCCAACATTAACAGACGAGCATATGCGTTCAGTAGATGCCATCGCTTCAGGGATAGAGCGTATCAAAAGCTCATCAGCCCTTGTCATGCCTTTAGAGACAATTGCTGAATAACCTCCAATAAAGTTTACGCCAATTTTTTTCGCTGCTTTATCTAATGTCTTTGCTATTTTAACGAAATCTGACGTCTTCTTACAGCAAGAAGAACCAACCATCGCAATGGGAGTAATGGAGATACGCTTATTTATTACAGGAACACCAAAATCACGCCCAATAGCGTCACCTGTCTCAACAAGATTTCCAGCATACTTCAAAAGCTTATCGTAAATCGCTTTACAAGTAGCATCAAGTGATGAGCTAGCTGTATCAAGAAGCGATATGCCCATCGTGATGGTACGCACGTCGAGGTTCTCCTCGGCGATCATTTTATTTGTCTCGGTAACTTCTGAAAGATTAATCATAATATCAAACGCGATGCATTTTTTCGAAAATCTCAGCCTTCTGACAATTCGTCTTCAAGACTAACGAAGCACCAATACGCTCAAGACCCATCGAGAAAGCATCAAAGCTTTTGGTACACTCTGAAAGATCAACTATCATCATCATATTAAAATAACCGCCTGTTACCGTTTGCGAAATATCAAGAATATTAACTTTGTTTTTCGCCAGATACGTACATACCTTTGCAAGGATGCCAACCGTATCACGACCAATAACTGTTATGATGGTTTTCTTCATTTTCCTTTGCCTTTCAAAAGTTTCAAAAGTATTTTTTTGCTCTTCTGGCGAACTTGAGAAAATAGCGAATTGCCAGAAGCGTCCATTGCTACAACTGCTTTAAAATCTTTTACTCGCAAATGCCAACAAGCTTCTGCCGCGCCAAACTCTTTAAGAAAATCAACCTTTTCAACTTTCTCTACGCTGGCTGCTGCAAGAGCCGCCGCGCCGCCAACCGCTTGGAGGTAAACAGCGCCATGCTTAACTAATGAAGCGTGCGTAGCTTCATCCATGCCACCCTTTCCAATAATAAGCCTAACGCCTGACGCGGCAATAAATTTGGGCTCATAGACATTCTCTCTAACGCTTGTAGTGGGGCCTGCGGCAACTACCTGCCACGATTGGCCATCAGGGATAACTACTGGCCCACAATGATATAACGCACCATCCTTAAATTCTTTTGGTATTGCGCCACCGTCAGAGAAATGCTTATGAAATGCATCGCGCCCAGTAACGATAATACCTGAAATAGAAACTATATCGCCAGCCTTAAGCGAGCGTACTGTCTTTTCATCAACTGGCAGATTTATGCTTTTCATTTTATATTTATCGTGCATCTCCTGCACGCCCAACACATATAAGCTACTGTGACAAAAAAAGAAGCCGGTAAACGAGAGCGGAAGGCTGTCTTTACGCCAAGCAATGTCGTTCGACCACCTAAACCCATAGGCCCTATTGAAAGCGAGTTTGCTTCATCTAAAAGCCTCCTCTCAAAATCTGTTTGCTTCTCATCAAGGGGTCTTAAAAGTTGTTCTTTGGCTACTGAATACCCAGTAACGCGATCACCGCCAACTGCTACGCCAAGTATCCCTGGCGCACAACCATAACCTTGAGCATTTACTACTGCGTCTAACACACACTTTCTAACGCCCTCAAGATCACGCCCTGCGCCTAAAGAAGCATCTGGCAATGAATATTGCCTACTCATATTTTCTGAGCCGCCACCCTTCATAAGAAGTGTAACTCCACGACGCTTACAATAATGAACTTGTGGCGAGCCAGGGCCACAATTATCATCATATGACGCACCTGTTAAGGCATCAATTGAGTTGCGTCTTAGATAGCCAAGTTTAGTCGCTTTAGCAACGGCTTTTTCAACCTTTTCACGCGTCACCTTAGTCCTAAGGCTTTCTGAAACATAAAACGTTAATGTGCCAGTATCTTGGCATAAAGGCGTGGAATTCTTTTTGGCTAGGGCGCAATTTTCAAGCACAGTTGAAAGAACAACTTCTGCTGACGATCCCTTTTTCTCGTTGCCTTTTGCGATTTGAAGAGCGCGAACGACGTCCCCCGGCAGGGAAGACGTCGTTCGACGGATCAATTCGACTATTTGGTCGACTATTGTCATTGCCATTGAGATTACGGGAATTCAAACCCGTCATCACCTCCGAGGAGATCACCCCCGAAAATATCATCACCGTCAACGGAAGTATCTCCGTTGTCAGCCATGAGCACTGGCTCGGAAAGATCCTTCTCGTCGTCATCTTCTTCGCCTGGAATAGAGACGGGGATACCGTCGCGCTCTGCATTACGCTTGCGCTGTTCTTCGCGAAGCTCGTCCATTTCTTCGTCGCTGATAGTTTCCGCGAGAGGAACGAGTTTGAGATAACGGTGCATCGGGAAGCCCGTACCACCAGGAATAAGGTGACCAAGAATGACGTTTTCCTTGAAGCCTCTAAGCTCGTCAACACGACCCATAGTAGCAGCTTCAGTAAGAACACGAGTTGTATCCTGGAAGGACGCTGCAGAGATGAACGAATCTGTCTCGAGAGCTGCCTTTGTGATACCAAGAAGTGCCGGCTGAGCTTCCGCTGGACGACGACCAACATTTCTCATCTCCTCGTTAACACGGAGGAACGTCTGTCTCGTGACCTGATCGCCAAAGAGGAAGTCCGTCTCGCCCGCGTTCGTGATACGAACCTTGCGGAGCATCTGTCTAACGATAATTTCGATGTGCTTATCGTTAATTTCAACGCCCTGAAGACGATAAATCTGCTGAACTTCGTTAACGAGATACTTCTCAAGTTCCTGAGGGCCAGAAACCTCGAGAATTTCCTGAGGAATAACTGGACCTTCAGTAAGCTGCTGACCCTTCTTGACAGAGTCGCCCTTATAAACGACTATCTGCTTACCTAATGGAATGAGGTGTTCTTCAGAAAGGCCCGTAATCGGGTCTCTGACAATCACGCGGCGCTTACCACGGACATTCTCACCAAACTCGATCTTACCTTCAATCTTAGCGATTTCAGCTGCATCCTTAGGCTGACGAGCTTCAAAGAGTTCTGCAACACGTGGAAGACCACCGGTAATATCGCGCGTCTTTGCTGCTTCACGAGGCGTCTTTGCCAGAAGCATACCAGCTGTAGCCTTCATGCCGTCGCGAACCATAACGATAGCGCCAGTAGGAATATCGAGAGAGTCAAGAAGCGCATTAGGATTGCCGTCTTTGTCTACGCCGCGGATATTAACACGTGGGTGGAGATTAGACTCGTTCGTAGGCAACACAACAAGCGTTTTAGCTCCTGTTGTGCGGTCGATTTCGGTCTTGACGGAAATGTCTTCTTCGAAATCCATAAACTCGATAGTACCAGCTGCTTCAGAAAGAACTGGCACAGAGTGTGGATCCCACACTGCGACCTTCTGCCCCTTCTTGACGGTAGCTCCATCTTCAATAAGAAGCGTTGTACCCATCTGAAGCTGATATGTATCAAGCTTGCCGCCGATAGATGAATAAATCTCAAGCGAGCCGTTCTTATTAAGAACAACTTCCTTGCCCTCATCGTTACGAACCTTACGGACATCAACAAGGCGAGCGATACCATCATTCTTAAGAACGATTTCAGGAACCTTCGCCGTAGCCGAAGCCGTACCACCGATGTGGAACGTACGCATCGTAAGCTGAGTACCAGGTTCACCAATTGACTGAGCAGCGATAATACCAACTGCAGTGCCGATTTCTACCTCACGGCCAGTTGAAAGATCACGACCATAGCACTTAGCGCACATACCATGCTCTGCATCGCACGTAAGGCCCGAACGAATCCAAACCTTCTCGATACCAGCAGCATTGATAAGCTGTGCATGCTCTTCATTGATGATTTCGTTAGCGCCGACAATCTCGTCTCCCGTCTTGGGATCTTTAATTTCATAAAGCGCAGTACGACCGAGAACACGCTCACCAAGCGAAACCTTAACTTCGTCGCCTTCGATAATAGCTTCAACTTCAATACCATTAACTGTATTGCAGTCTTCCTGCGTAATAATGACGTCCTGTGCAACGTCAACGAGCTTACGCGTAAGGTAACCAGCGTCTGCCGTCTTAAGAGCTGTATCAGCAAGACCCTTACGAGCACCGTGAGAAGAAATGAAGTACTCAAGAACGCTCAAACCTTCACGGAACGATGCTGTAATAGGACGTTCAATAATGTCGCCCGAAGGGTTAGACATAAGACCACGCATACCAGCGAGCTGACGGATCTGAAGCTTTGAACCACGAGCCTTAGAGTCAGCAAACATATAAACGGGGTTAAGCTCTGTTGGATTGGGGCACTCTGGGCTAATGTTCTTGTCGATCGTCTTGTAAAGCAACTCACCGATCTTCTCGGTTGTGCCTGTCCAAATATCAACGATCTTATTGTGACGTTCGCCTTCAGTAATAATACCCTGCTGGAACTGAGACTGAACCTTAGCAGCTTCCTTACGAGCCTTTTCAATTTCTGCGTCCTTCTCAGCAGGACGAATCATATCCTTAAGACCCATCGACGCACCAGAAATAGTGGCGAATTTATAGCCAAGATCCTTGAGTTTGTCGATCGCTGCAACAGTTACATCGTGACCAGCGACCTTGTGGCAATCGAGAATAAGATTACCAATCGTCGACTTGGAGCACTTGTCATTCCAGAAGCCCATCTCCTTGGGCCAAACATTGTTAAAGATTACGCGACCTGCCGTCGTTTCAATAGTGCGGCGCTTGTTGTCGCCATGAGGACGACCAACTGTGCCGTAGTCAGGGTTGCGCAAGCGAATGCGTGTATGATAATCGATACAACCTTCAGCAATTGCAAACTCTACATCGGCAATATCGTTCATTAACGGGAGGTGCTCTTCAGACATATCGACTTTACCAGCGATAAGTCCGTTGAGTTTATCCTGCTGCGAAGGAACTGTAAGGTAATATAGACCAAGACAGACATCTTGCGTTGGCGTCATAACAGACTTACCAGAAGCAGGTGAGAAGATCGAAGTTGACGCAAGCATCATAAGCTTCGATTCCATCTGTGCTTCAACAGAAAGCGGTACGTGAACAGCCATCTGGTCACCGTCGAAGTCTGCGTTGAACGGCGTACATACCATCGGGTGAAGGCGAATAGCCTTACCTTCAACTAAGACTGGCTCGAATGCCTGAATCGAAAGACGGTGCAGCGTTGGAGCGCGGTTGAGGAAAACGGTTTTATCTTTCGTCACCTCTTCAAGAATACCCCAAATCTGCTCGTCCTGACGCTCGATCATCTTGCGCGCAGTTCTAACAGTGTGGACAATGCCGCGCTCTTTAAGAACCTTAATGATAAATGGTTCAAAAAGTCTAAGCGCCATTTCTTTAGGCAAGCCGCATTGCGGGAACTTAAGTTCTGGACCGACAACGATAACAGAACGACCAGAGTAGTCAACACGCTTACCGAGGAGGTTCTGACGGAAACGACCAGTCTTACCCTTAAGAATTTCAGAAAGCGACTTAAGTACGCGATTATGGCTACCAGTAACGGCACGACCGTGACGACCGTTGTCAAATACCGCGTCAACAGCTTCCTGAAGCATGCGCTTTTCGTTGCGGATAATAACATCTGGCGTCTTAAGAGCCAAGAGGTTTCTTAAACGATTGTTACGGTTAATAACACGGCGATAAAGATCGTTCAAATCGCTCGTTGCGAAACGGCCGCCTTCTAGCGGGACTAATGGTCTTAATTCTGGCGGGATAACAGGCATCGCGTCAAGAATCATCCACTCAGGCTTGGCCTTTGAAATACGGAAGCCTTCGACCACCTTCATGCGCTTAGCAATTTTCTTGCGATTCTGACGCGATTCGGTGTTCTCCATTTGCTCCTCAAGCTCAGTCATAAGATCATCAAGATTGACCTTGAGAAGAAGCTTTCTAATCGCCTCAGCACCCATCTCAACCTTGAACTCATCGCCATACTTTTCAAGAGCATCATTATACTCCTGATCAGTAAGAATCTGGCCTTCCTTAAGATCGGTATCGCCCTTTTGAACGACCATCCAATCCTGATAATAAAGCACGCGCTCAAGCTCATTGGCCGTCTTATCGAGCAAAAGCCCGATACGCGAAGGCGAACACTTGAAGAACCAAATATGGCTAACTGGAACAGCTAGTTCAATATGGCCCATACGCTGACGGCGAACTGACGAGAGTGTCACTTCTACGCCGCAACGATCGCAGACCATACCTTTATTCTTGATGCGCTTGTATTTACCGCAAGCACATTCCCAGTCTTTCGTTGGACCGAAAATCTTTTCGCAAAACAGACCATCCTTCTCTGGACGATATGTGCGGTAGTTGATTGTCTCTGGGTTCTTGACCTCACCCTTGGACCAGCTACGAATCGTAGCTGGCGAGGCAAGCTGAACCTTTACCGCGTCATAGTGCATGGACGCGTTGAAAGAGCCACCGAAAACGTCTGATGCATTGTAGGAATTCATACTTTACTCCGTATTAAAATTAAAACGTCATACCCGAGATAAGATCATCATCAGCTTCGAGCAATGGCTGCTCTACTGCGACTTGCTTGTTCTCGTTCTTGCGACGGTTCTCCTGATCGCCACCCATTAACTGCGTATCAAGGCAAAGGCCACGAAGCTCGTGGATAAGCACTGAGAACGACTCAGGCATACCAGAATCGAGCATATTGTTGCCCTTGACGATAGATTCATAAATACGGGTACGACCCTGAACGTCGTCAGACTTAACGGTGAGAAGTTCTTGAAGCGCGTATGCTACGCCGTATGCCTCAAGAGCCCACACTTCCATTTCGCCCATACGCTGACCACCGAGCTGTGCTTTACCGCCAAGAGGCTGCTGCGTAACGAGCGAGTAAGGACCTACTGCACGAGCATGAATCTTGTCAGTAACTAGGTGGTGAAGCTTGAGCATGTAAATTACGCCGACAACAACCTTCTGTTGGAATGGCTCACCTGTAAGACCATCAAAAAGAACCGTCTTACCTTCAGGGCATATCCAGCTCTGAGCACCATCCTGAGATTCTTGAACCTTGCGAGCCTCAAGAAGCATCTGGTCAATCTCACTCTCTTCAACACCGTCAAACACTGGAGTTGCAGCATGGAAACCGAGATACTTACAAGCCAAACCGAGGTATGTTTCGAAAAGCTGACCAAGGTTCATACGCGAAGGCACGCCGAGCGGGTTAAGAACAATGTCAACTGGGCGACCATCAGGAAGGAACGGCATATCACAGCTTGGAAGGATGCGAGAAACGACACCCTTGTTACCGTGACGGCCTGCCATCTTGTCACCAACAGAGAGATTCTTCTTGTCGACGAGATAGACGGTTACCTGACGATCAACTTCGCCTTCACCTTCAATATCACCGAAAAGACCGCCCTCTGATTGGTCACCAGCGTCATCAAACGCGGCAAACTCTTCAGCGTAAATATCCATCACACTCTTAAGCTTATCATAATCGTCGCCTTCATCCATCGACCAATTATTGCGAGCCTTAACGAGCGAGGAAAGTTGAGCCTTGCGAATCTTCTTCTCGGCAGGGATAATAACATCACCTGTTTCGCTATTTGTAATATCGACAGAGAAGCTCTCACCCATGAACTCAGAAACGAGCTTCATAAGGAGTTCCTTCTCAATCTTCTGGATTTGCGCTTTGCGCTTCTTCTGCGTTGAGCGCTTGCCTTTAGCCGAAACACCGCCAGACTGCTTATTGGAAACAACCTGAACGTCCATAACTACGCCAGTGGTGCCTGGAGGAACGGTAAGCGAAGTATCGCGAACGTCAGCAGCCTTCTCACCGAAGATCGCTCTAAGTAGGCGCTCTTCTGGGCTAAGTTCCGTCTCGCCCTTTGGCGTAACCTTGCCGACGAGAATATCACCAGGCTTGACCTCTGCACCTATGCGGATAATGCCAGAGGCATCGAGATTCTTAAGCGCATCCTCGCTAACGTTAGGAATATCGCGAGTGATTTCTTCTGGTCCGATTCTCGTTTCGCGAGCTGTGCATTCAAACTTAATAATATGAAGCGATGTAAGCGCGTCTTCTCTTACGAGACGCTCGTTAACGAGAATAGCGTCTTCGAAGTTATAACCGCGCCAGCTCATAAACGCTACGAGCAAATTCTTTCCGAGAGCAAGCTCGCCTTGGTTTGTCGCAGGACCATCTGCTAAGCACTGACCAGCAACAACCTTCTGACCTTTCTTGACGATTGGCTTCTGGTTAAAGCAAGTGCCTGCATTGCAACGGCGGAACTTCTGGAGGCGATAACGCGTAACACCCTTCTGAAGCTCCTTAACGAAATCATAGTTAGCAGGATCTTCTGGGTGAGGTTCGACCCAGGAAGGAAGGCTGCCGTCATCAGTTACTAAAATCATGTCAGCAGAAACGTATGCAACAACGCCGTCCTTTTCTGCGCACACGATAACGCGGCTATCCTTAGCGCTAATCTCTTCCAGACCAGTACCAACATATGGACGCTCTGTCGTCATAAGAGGCACGCCCTGACGCATCATGTTCGCGCCCATGAGCGCACGGTTTGCGTCGTCGTGTTCAAGGAACGGGATAAGGCCAGCAGCAATTGAGATGACCTGCATAGGAGCTACGTCCATATACTGAACATCTTCGGCTGGACGCTCACAGAACTCCGTCATATAACGGCACGTGACCATTTGATCAACAAATGCCTTGTCGGCTGTAAGCGGCGCATTAGCCTGAGCGATAACGAAAGTCTCTTCTTCATCAGCAGGAAGATACTCAATCTCGTCAGTAACCTTGCCATTAACGACCTTACGATAAGGAGTCTCGATAAAGCCAAACTCGTTAACCTTAGCATAAATACCTAAGGACGAGATAAGACCAATGTTTGGACCTTCAGGCGTCTCAATAGGGCAGATACGACCGTAGTGAGATGGATGAACGTCGCGGACCTCAAAGCCAGCGCGTTCACGCGAAAGACCGCCAGGACCGAGAGCAGAAAGACGACGCTTGTGAGCAAGAGCTGACAACGGGTTCGTCTGGTCCATAAACTGAGAAAGCTGGCTGCGGGCAAAGAAATCGCCGATTACTGAGCTAAATGTCTTGGAGTTGACAAGCTTCTGCGGCGTAAGCGCGCCCTGGCCTTGATCGTGAGTGGTCATACGCTCGCGGATGAGGCGCTCGGTACGAGCCAAGCCAATGCGGCACTGATTTTCGAGCAATTCACCTGCCGTGCGGATGCGGCGGTTGCCGAGATGGTCAATATCATCAACCGTCTCCTTGCCGCTGTGAATCTTAAGAAGCAAACGAATCGCTTCAATAACATCAATACCACCTTCAAGAAGCGTACGAAGACCTTCATCAACAGTACCAGCAAGGCCGAGCTTCTTGTTGATTTTATGGCGACCGACATAGCCAAGGTCATAGTGCGCCTGTTCAAAGAACATACGATGGATCATCGTCTTTGCGTTAGCTACGCTAGGCGGATCTCCTGGGCGCATGCGGCGATAAATTTCTTTAAGAGCGTCCTCTTCGTTGCGGATACCGCTCTTTGAATCTTCACGGAGAGTCTTAATAAGCGTACCATTGTCAACTGAAACGTCTGCCACTTCAATCTCAGAGATACCAGCAGCAGCGACCTGCTCCATTAAACCAGGAGTTACAGGATCAAACCTACGAGCGATAACTACATTAGAAGCTACGTCGCAAAGGTCTTCTTTCATTACGAGAAGTCTGAGGTCCTTCTCAGTATAAACTCTATCTGTGGAGAGCTTCTTGAACTCATAGAAAAGCCCCATGATAGCTTCATCAGAACCATGACCAAACGCTCTTAAAAGTGTCGTAGCATAGAATTTACGACGGCGCTTGCGCTGATCCATAAAGCACCACATGATCTCATTGGTATCGAACATGATCTCGATCCAATTGCCGCGATCAGGGATAATGCGAACAGAAAGAAGCTGCTGACCATTGGCATGAACCTGACGCTCAGTAGAAATACCAGGCGAACGGTGAAGCTGCGAGACGATAACACGCTCTGCACCGTTAATAACAAAGGCTCCGTCATCAGTCATTACTGGCATATTGCCAAGGAACACAGACTCTTCACGCACCATGTCGGCTTCTTTAAGACGGAAGACGGCATTAAGCGGACGAACATAAGACTCGCCAGAAATAAGAGCCTGGAGATGTGACTTTTCAGCTGGGCCTAAAGTATAGTTAACAAACTCTAATGAATAGCGCCCATCTGGAGTTGTGACAGGGAAAATTTCACGGAAAACAGCCTGAAGGCCTTTGTTTTCGCGCTTCTGGGGCTCAATATCTGGTTGGAGGAACTCTTGATACGACTTAGTTTGAATGTCAATCAAGTCCGGCATCGGCGAAGCCATGCCACGAAGGCGTCCGAAGACTTTGCGTTTTTCACTCATTACTTAGCTTACCCTGATTTGTTAGTTAAATTCAATTTATACGCGTATTTTTAGTAAAAAAACCAGATGCCTGAAGTGTGGGAAGCGACCACTTTGTTAACGGTACACCTGAAATCTACTAAAATGTTCGAATATTATATCAAAAAAAAGCCCTTGCACGCAATAGGTTTTTTTGATAAACTTCTCTCCATACGTGTGGACCCGTAGCTCAGTCGGTCAGAGCAGGTGACTCATAATCTCCGGGTCGTGGGTTCAAGTCCCGCCGGGTCCACCACTTCATTCCCCTCTTCTAAATATTAGCGCGCCAACAAAAGCTGTAAAAGGCGCAACTAAAACCAGCCCCAAACTACCAACCAAGGTTTTTGCAATTTCTGCCGAGACAAGTGTTGTATTCAAAAAATCGATTGGATTTGTTTTTTGAGCAGCAAAAACCATAAGCAGCGTAAGGTACCCTCCAGAGTATGCCAACAAAAGAGTTGTTGTCATTGTTCCAACTACTGCTCTGGCAATTCGCAATCCAGAACTAAAAAGCTCTTTAAAGCCGAGCATTGAATTGTGGTGCTTAACCTCTCTAATGCCGGCGGCTATATCCATGCCCAAATCCATAACAGCACCAGAAGAACACAAAATTATAGCACCTATAAAAATGTCTCTTAAATCAATAAATTCACAACCTGAATAAAGTAGACGCTGCGCAAATGGCATCGTAAAGCCATTAATTGACATTACTCTAGTACATACATGTGCTAATAAAAGCGATGATATTACACCTAGCATTGAGCCACAAAAAGCAGCAAATGCCGTTTTTGACCATCCTGCAACTAAATACATTATAACAGCAGTTAAAACTGCAACGACTAAAAACACAACACTTGAAGCATGCCATCCAGAAAGACATAGCGGGATAAGAAGTTTCCAAACAGCAAAGCAGCTAAATACAAAACTAAAAAGCGCCTTAAGTCCTGTCCACCCACCAAACACGCATAGCAAAAGGCAAAACATACCAAAGAAAAACGCTATCCATCCTAGGCGCCAATGATCGCGCGCAACAAGGGGCTCGCCGCCCTTAGAAACTATCGCTATATCACCTACTTTAAACTTCTTATCAACCTCGCCTTGCCCACGCAATTCATTAACAGCTTCTCTAATTTTTCCATCAGAACAGAGAACTTTTAAATATTCGCTACCATACTCTACTCATCCAGAAACATGAAGCGCCGAATCATCAACCGCAACAACCTTGCATCGCTCCGTTTGAGCAGAATCATCACAAAGAGCATTAGGCGAAGGTATAAAATACATTCCGACGCAAGCAACTATTAAAAAAACGGTGGGTAAAATTTTATTTAGCCCCTTCATGCCTAATATACACTCCTTAATTAACTCCGATGAATTGACGCGACAGCTTTAGCAGCTGTTGCAAAAGCCATCGTAAGATTATAGCCACCAGTGGGACCGTCAATATCCATTACTTCGCCAGCAAAATACAACCCTGACACCTTTTTAGATTGCATCGTCTGTTGGTCTATCTCTTCTAACGCCACTCCACCAATCGTAACTATCGCTTCCTTTACGGGGCGAGATTTAAGATTAGAAAATCTTAAACGCTCTTTCTCCACCCAAACCTCGATAGTATAATCTTTTAACCCTGCATGTTCTATAAATCTTTGCGAATTATAAATCGCCGCGCCACTTAAGCCGAATGCTTCAAAATCAACTTCGCCACGATACTCGTAAAGAAGCTTATCGTCAGAAGAAAAGACTCTAGCCCTAGCATCCTCGAATCTGTGACCTGCCCGACGCGTCACTTTAGGTTCTAGCGTCTCTAGCCCAATAAGTCCTGCACGATAAGGCACTAATTTATGTCCCAATAAACGAGCAAACTTCTGGCCATCACCAACCGAACCTAACTTTGGATAACTAACGCCGCCTGTTGCCAACAAAACATTTTCTGCCCAAACTGTGAAATTTTTTGTAGCAACGATAAAACCATTTTTCTGCGCCTGAATTCCTGTTACCGGGCAGTTTGTTATTATCGGAGTTTCGCTATTTCTTAATAAATCTCCAAACGCATGCACTATTGTGGCAGCTCTTCCATCGGCGGGAAACATCCTGCCATCGGCCATACGCCTTACAGGAACATTAAGAGAACGGAAAAACGAAATTATTTTCCTAGGCGGAAAACTTCGTATTGACGGCGCTAAAAATCGCGACAGAGCCTCTGCACTTGACGAAGAGCATGGGTATTGGATGTCGCTGAGAAACTGCTCAGGAGAAATATCTTTTGTAAAATTACATCTACCATTAGCAGTCATTAAAACTTTTGATCCTAAACGAGCCTTGCGCTCTATTAGCAAAGCTGGGATTCTCTTTTCTGCCGCCATACATGCAGCAAACATCCCTGCTGCGCCGCCACCTACTATAGCAAGCTTTACTGGTGTATGTTTAATAGCCATATTATCGCAAAATTACTGAAAAACCAGGCGCTGGAAAAATCTCACTATTCGTTACTACACTCTGAAATGGGGTGCGCCGCGAAACAGCATTGTCGTCAGCATAAGATACGATAGTGAATTGATAAGTTGTATTTGCCTCAAGCTCTTTAAACGTGATAGAATTTTTAGTCGTTGTTTTTGAGAATATTTTATCTACTCTCGTAACAGCCTCACTAGTGGAAGTAGCAAATCCTATTGAATCAAGCATAATTCTCTTGTCATTATGCAAAGGAGAATAAATAGCGATTTTCGCACCTTGTGGCAAGAGATCTAAATCTACTACTTTATACGAGGATTCATTAATTATTTCCACTTCTGCCAAATCGTTTGTTTGTGAGTCTAAAATATACTTAACAGGCACAACTGCGCGCGGCGGATCATTATCAGCATATTTCACATTCATAACAAGCTTAAGCTTGCTATACGACTCAAGCGGTGGGAGCAAGAGCATTCCCGGATTAGTCGTTGTCCCAATTTGCAAAACACCATTAGTATGAGCAGGTATTCTTAAAGCTGTCCCTTCAAAGCCAGGCATGCTCTCTTTTATCTCTTCTGTTACATCCTTTGTATTGCCTTTATCGTTAGATAGCTCATGGAAATCGGAATAGAAATTATAATCTGCCGAAAAAGGCAAATCTACTTTTTTATATATGTCAAGCTTATTGCTAATCGCATTTTCATCGCTAGTCCATGCAAGAGAAAATCTATCACTATAAATCTCTGAAACTTGGATGTTTTCTGGCATTCTTAAAGTCTTTACGCCAGAAATTGTCGCTGAGCTCAAAGTTATATTCCCGCTACCCGTTGAGGATAAAATCCTAAAGCTTCGCACTTGCATCTCTCCTTGCCAATCGCAAATTCTCTCTTCATATTCTGTAGTCTGAGGCGTTATATCGACACTCTCGCCCTCGCTACCATCTTCAAATATCGGCACAAGTAATAAATTTCGAGAAGTTGATTGGCTAGCATTTTTCGCAACGACAATAACTCTAGTAACAGCGAAAGGGAAAATCTTTGACTCGACAAACGCCGCGGCTTTAGTTATCTGCATTTCTCCAGATTGCAGAAACCTAGTCTCATTATAAACCCATGCGGTGTCATTAGTCAAGGTCTCAGTAAAAGAGACTTCTTCCATTAAAATGCTTGTATTTGCGAACAAGCACCCAGATGAAAACACCGATAGTAAACCTAAAAGAAATGTTTTCATTAAATTAAGAAACGAGGACCAAGTCCTCGTTTCTATTGTTACTTAGAAATTATCGGCTTCCAGCTGGAAGTATGCTTTTGGATGATCGCATACCGGACACTTTTCAGGAGCTGCATCAGCTTCAATAATCGCACCGCAGTTACGGCACTGCCAACGATTCTTATCAACCCTAACCCAAATTTCGCCAGACTCGATATTCTTAGCTAACTTACGATAACGCGCTTCGTGACACGCCTCAACTTCGGCTACCTTACGAAACTTATAAGCGATATCCGTAAAGCCCTCTGCTTCAGCCTCTTCAGCAAAACGCTTATACATATCAGTCCATTCCTCATGCTCACCGGCGGCGGCGGCAAGGAGGTTTTCCTTTGTGTCACCTATGCCAGCAAAAAGCTTAAACCACATCTTGGCATGTTCTTTTTCGTTGAGAGCGGTTTCTTGAAAAATAGCTGCTATTTGCTCGTAACCTTCTTTCTTTGCCTTGGAAGCAAAATAGTCATACTTGTTACGCGCTTGAGATTCACCAGCGAACGCATACATTAAATTCGCTTCTGTTTTTGAACCTTTTAGTTCCATAGTTTCCTCCTTCTGTTTTGACCAACTTTAATTTACTCTAAAGCAACGAAATTATATCAAAATAATTATTCTTCTTTCAAGACTCAAAAATAAAGAATTTAAATAATCTCTGTTACACTGAGAGTTATGTACTCAGGCCCACTCATCATTCCTCCTTGTTCTCAGGAGAGTACTCTGCCGTGTTAGCGGCATAGTCTCTAATCCCCTTGAGAGCGTCGATGTGACCGTTGCAATCGTCCTCGATCAACAGGGCTATCTCGCATACTTCAGACATATCTTTAAGAACTATCTTCATAACCAGTATTAATTACATCAGCGTAAAAGAATGTGCAAAAGTTTTTCAAATAACTTCGATTTATATGGCTGATACCGTATCGGCAAATCTATCCACGTCTTTTTGTCAATAATAGATTTCGTATGTGAAAATGCATCAAAGCCACGCTCGCCATGATATGCCCCCATGCCACTGGCGCCAACTCCACCAAAACCCATCTCACTTGTAGCTAGATGAATTACCACATCATTTACACAACCGCCACCATAAGAAACTTCTTTTAATAGGCGATCGATATTCTTTTTGGTATTAGAGAAAATATATGCCGCTAATGGCTTGTCTTTGAGCTTTAAATCACTAATCACTAAATCAAAATCGTCATAAACTAGAATCGGAAGAATAGGACCAAAAATCTCCTCCTTCATAACATCATCATCCAGCGTTACATTATCCATCACAGTAGGTGCAATTTTACACTTTGCCGCACTACTCTCTGCTCCTATAACAACCTTGCTATCATCAATAAGCGCTGCCAACCGTTCAAAATGCTTTAGACTTATAATCTTGCCGTAATTCTCATTTTCAAGAGGACATTCTCCATATTGAATTTTAATTTCTTTTTTGAGCTCTTCTACAAATCGCTCTTTTACGGAACGCTCACAAAGAATATAATCTGGCGCCACACAAGTTTGACCACAGTTAAGAAACTTTCCAAAGGCTATTCTGCGAGCAGCAAGTTTTATATCTGCCGAGGAATCTACTATACAAGGGCTTTTTCCGCCAAGCTCGAGAACTACTGGAGTTAAATTCTGAGCCGCCTTTTTTAAAACTTCTCGACCAACGCTAGTACTACCAGTGAAAAAAATAAAATCAAACTTATTATTTAACAACGAAGCATTCTCTTCTCGCCCGCCAGTAATTGCCACAACATACTCCTGCGGAAATACTTCGTCTATAATCTCTTTAATGATTCTCGAAGTCGCCATGGAGTACGCACTTGGCTTAACAACAGCAGTATTTCCCGTTGCTATCGCATTAGAAAGCGGAGCAAATGTCAATAAAAAAGGATAGTTCCACGGACTCATAATCAAGACTGTCCCGCGTGGCTCTTTTAGCGTGAAACTTTGAGAATGAAATTGAGTAATTGGAGTAGCTACCTTTTTTCGTCTAGCTAGCCTAGGTGTGTTTTGAATCATCCAACTAATCTCTGAAAGGACTAGCCCCACCTCACACATATAACTTTCATAGGAACTTTTGCCTAAATCTTCAAATAGCGCGTCACATATTTCCTTTTCTTTCCTAGTTATACACGCATGAAGTTTTTTTAGCGCCTCCATACGATACTTAATAGACAACGTCGTGGCAGTTCTAAAAAAAGCTTTCTGTTTTTCAACAATATTAGTAATCTCTTCACCTATCATATCGCAATCCTTTTATAAATCTCCTCTAACTGCTTCGCCGTCATAAGACGCGGCACAGGATAAAGAGGATTCGCTTCTTTTTCTGCGCGAACTGCCAAAGAATCTATATCATCAAGTTGTATGCAATCTAATTTGCTTGGAATATTAAACTTTTTATTTAACTCTTTAATCGCGTCAATAAACTTCTTTGCCGCTACATCTATCGATTCTTCCCCATTAGAGAGATTAGCAGCCACCGCCAAGAGAGCAAGCTTACGATAAACGCATTCTCCGTATTCCTCTAAAACATAAGGTAATATAACTGCATTTGCTAGCCCATGCGGACAATTATATTTACCACCTAATGAGTGTGCTATTGCATGAACATACCCAACATACGATTTAGAAAAAGCCAACCCCGCTTTAAATGACGCCTCAAGCATATTTCGCCTTGAAGTTATATCAGTTGCATTACCATAAACCTTCTCGACATTTTCAAATATCAGTTTTACTGCCTCACAAGCCAAACTTCGCGTCTGCCGTGTTGTCGAGCGCCCTATAAAAGCTTCAATAGCATGAGTTAAAGCATCCATGCCTGTAGTAGAAGTTAAATGCGGCGGTAAACTTAACGACATATTTGGATCCAAGACGGCATAATGAGGAATAAGAGGAAAACTCATTAATGCATACTTATGCTTATTCTTTGTATCAGTTATAATCGCAGCTAGCGTAGTTTCGCTACCAGTCCCTGCTGTAGTTGGAATAGCAAAAAACAGCGGCAGCGTCTTATAGACGCGCAAAATACCACCCATCCTCTTGAGGCTTTTATTTGGATGAGCTATTCGCGCGCCTAGCGCTTTTGCCGCATCAATCGCCGAACCTCCTCCGATAGCCACTATTGCATCTGCTTTAGCTTTTTTATACTCTTCAAGCGCGCTCTCCACATTCTCAACCGTAGGATTTGGAAGAACCTCAGCATAAATCGTGCACTTTAAATTATTATCATTAATAGATTTAACTAATGGCTCTACAAGTCCACACGAGAGTATACCCTTGTCAGTCACAACAAACACATGCTGTTTGTTTTTCTCCTTTACAACTTTGGCAATATCTTCGATAGACTTTAAAAGGATCGGATCTCGATAAGGCAAAATTGGTAATGCAAGGCGAAATGCACCTTGAAAAACTCTACACCAAATCTTCTTAAAAACATTCATCTTTAGCAAATTTCTCATTTAACTTCTTGTAACACTAAGAAAACAAAGTAAACGATAAATGCGCAAACCCAAAGACCGCCCTTAAGCACAGACATCTTAACTGGATTTTTCCAATTTTTCAAGCTGCACCCAAAAACTAGTAGCGAAGCTGACAGTGCCACCATCACCCAAAGATCTCTAGTAAGGACATAGCCGCCTTGGCAAGAAAATGGATTTATAAAGCCGCTAACGCCAACAACTGCTAAAGTATTAAAAAAGTTCGACCCAACTATGTTGCCTACTACAAAATCGTTCTGCCCTTTACGAGCCGCAACTACAGCTGAAGCAAGCTCAGGTAAAGAAGTGCCAGCGGCAACAACAGTAAGCCCAACCATTAACTCGCTAACGCCAAAAGCACGAGCTAAATCCACTGCTCCCCATACAAGTAAATGAGAAGAACCAACTAAAAGGAGCAACGAGGCAAGCGTCCAAAACCACGGATGATTCATTGTCGCAATTTCCAGAGGCGCTTCTTCAGCATTCTTGTTAGACTTACGCTCTATCCAACATGAAATAGGTAAAAGCAAAGCAAATACTACTAAAGAGATTATCGCGTCTAATCTCGAAAACGCCCCTCCATGCCAAACCAAGAAACCAGAAAGAAGAGAGATGCCCACTAATAATAAAGATGATGATAGCATTGTCGCAGAGCGAACAATAACAGGGCGCAATAAAGCAACAACGCCCAAGATAACTGCTATATTGTAAATATTTGAACCATATGCATTACCGAGAGACAAATCTGAATGTCCAGATGCAGCTGAAAGAGCAGAAACTGCCAACTCTGGCGCCGATGTGCCAAAGCCGATTACGACCATACCTATTATAAAAGGCGGCACACCTAAACGCTTTGCCAAAACGGCTGACGAATCCACAAATCGATTAGCACTCCATGAAAGTAGCCACAAACCTGAAGCAATTAATAGTATCGAAACAATTAATGGGACTTCTATATACATTTACACTCCTTTACGATCTTCGAATTCTTCTTTTGATTTTTTCACCCCATAACCAAAACCATTTTTTATGCGTATGCCATTAGGCGCAATAGAAACATCTCTATTTAATTCATACCTAACGCCATCATATCTGCGCACACCAAAGGTAGATGTTTCTTGCAATATTTTCGTAGCAAAAAAATCAGCCTCCGTGCGCCTGCAAATTACTTGTAATATTTGACCAGGTCTGCACTTCTTCATTATTACTGGCACAAGGCACACATCTAACGCTCCTAGGTTGCGGAGCTTTTCACATGCCCAAGCGATATCCTCGCCTGTCATATCGTCAATATTTGCTTTTAGTTCTGTTATTTCACCATTTGCCGTTAACGCGCCACTTATTTGACTATCCTCAACATGACACTCAAGCACTCTTAAAATATTTGGCCTATCGGGGAGCTCTCTTGAACCACAACCAATACCAGTAGAAATAAGCTTTGCTTTCGGCATTGAACAAAACGCATCAACAACGCATCGCAAAATCGCAGCACCTGTGGGCGTTAATAGCTCTGCTTCTGCTGCGCCAGAAGTAAAACTAATACCCTCAAGCAGATTTAGAGTTGCAGGAGCTGGCACTGGCAAAATGCCGTGTGAAGCTTTTACAACCCCGCCACCAACTTCAGGCGGTGATGAAAGTATTTTCTCTGGCGCTATCTCTTCTAGTAACACCATAACCGATGTAATATCCATAATAGCGTCTAATGCGCCAACTTCATGAAAGTGAACATCAACAACATCTTTGCCATGCGCATTTGACTCGGCCTGAGCAAGAAGTTTGTAGACATCTTTAACGCGGCCTTTAACGCTATCAGAAACACGAAGAGAATCAACTATGCTAAAAATCTCTTCTAGCGTGGCATGATGATGAGAAGCTTCATGATGATGATCATCATGACGAGAATGGTGATGGTGGTCTTCAACGACACCATTTATCTCAACTTTAAAAGAATTACACTTTAACCCTGATCTTTCTGTAATTAATGAGCTAACCTTAACACCATCAAGCCCTAGATTATTAAGGCGCTTTAAAACCGACTCTTTATCTTTAACTATTTCCAATAGAGCCGCCGCGAGCATATCTCCAGAGGCGCCCGTTCTGCAATCAATATAAAGGACTTTCACTTTGCTTCGCCTTTGCTATTATGACATCAAATTTTTGAAACTATATAAACAACAATTGAAGAAATTGTTGAAACAAGCCCAACTAGCGCGCCATACGGGAGCAATCTCAAACGTTCCTTAACGCTTATCCCTACTGCGCCTGCTGTGGCGTGGAAAAACGAGCCATGCGGCAACGCATCTAAAACAGTACCGCCTGCATGAATCATAGCAGCGGCAGAAATAGCTGGCACTCCAGCAGAAATAAGGCTTTCTGCAAATGTCTGCGACGCGATGGTAACGCCTGCAGTAGTTGAAGCACTGGCAGCACCTAACGCAATTCCAGAAATTGGCGCTAACGCGTATGCCGGCAAACGGCAAGCATTAAGCAGCCACACCATATCTGCACCCAATTCAGATGCTTTTATAATGCCTGCCACGCAACCAGTGCCGACTAGAAGCACAGCAACGCCAACAACTTTAGATAAACCAAACTGCGAATACTCCAGACTCTGACGCCATTTACCACAGCCGATTGCAGAGACGATACCGCCAGCAGGCAATGCAACTAACGGATCAATACTGATGTCAAATATCGGTCTTAACGAAAGAAGCACAACAACAGTTATGGGGCCTAATAACGCACCAAGCAATGTCGGCATTTCTTCTGTCATCTGAGAAGTTTCAATAGATGATGACTCAACTTTAAGTTTCGTTGAAAGTTTGCTCGCGATAATAACTGCTGCTACAAATGCTACAAGTGCTGGGATTATATTCTCCATTATTAACGAGGTTAACTCAACTTTGAATGCACCTGCTGCCGCGATGGTATTAGGGTTGGGCGAAATAATATTGCCAGCCTTGCCGCCTCCAACCATCGCAACCAACATCGCACCAACTGGTATATTAGCCCTCTTTGCGACTGCCAACGCCACAGGAGCAACTGTAATAACTGCAATATCAACAAACACACCTACTGCAGTAACAGTCATCGTAGCTAACGCAACTGCCGCGATTGCAAAACGAGTCCCTAGCGCATTAACTATTGAATCTGCCAACTTTGCTGCGCTGCCAGTTTTAACAAGTGCACCTGCTAGCACGCCAGAAGTTAATATGCGCAAAACACTAGGCATCATTGACTGCGTGCCAGATATCATCGCCTCTACCGTCTGGGAGAGGCTTCCTCCTCCGGCCAGCCCCCCAGCTAGCGCGCCAAAAACTAACGCGTATGCTGGTGGTGTTTTGCGAATTATAAGTACTATAGCTACGACGAGTGCGATTAACGCTCCATAAGTTTCAAACATCTGAACACCTGCTCCGTTGTTGCCGCGAGATTTTCCGCGGCATTTAGTTTATCTAACGCTTCATCAAGCGTGACTACTGAACGCAAAATCGGGAAGAACGCATCTATACCTTTTGAGTTAAGTATATTTGCCTCACGCGTAACTGAGCCAGCAAAAGCGATTACTTTTTTAGAGTAACGCTTTGCACGCTCTGCCACACCGCACGGTGCCTTGCCCATCGCCGTTTGCGCATCTAGTCGCCCTTCGCCAGTTACGACTACATCTACTTGGCTAACATAACTATCAAACGACGTCTCTTCCAAAACCAGTTCAACTCCACGTTTAAGTTCACCGCCTAAAAATCTTAGAAATGCAAAGCCTAATCCACCTGCCGCGCCTGCTCCTGGTGCATTATAATCACCACCTGCAACATTAGCAAAATGTAAAAGAGAGGCGTCTAATTCTTTAACAACTTCTTCAGACGCGCCCTTTTGCGGTCCATAAACAGCACTTGCGCCATTATCACCACAAAGAGGATTAGTAACATCGCACGCTATTTTAAAAACTGCATCAGAAAGTTCTTTTATAGCGCACGATGAGTCAATTGAAGCAATCTTAGAAAGTGTCGCGCCGCCGAATGGAAGCTCATCGCCAGACGAATCTAATAATTTATAGCCTAACGCTTGAAGCATACCTGCGCCAGCATCATTTGTGGCACTGCCTCCTATGCCAATTATAAAACGACGACAACCACTAGCTAAAGCGTTGCGTATCATTTCGCCAACTCCATACGTCGTTGTAACGCGAGGATCAAGCTCAGAACGCTCAAGTAGAGTAATCCCAGAAGCTTGAGCCATTTCCATAATTGCTGTCTCACCTACAACGCCATACTTAGCAACAACCTTCGCGCCTTTAGGGCCTGTTACTTCAAGAGAACGCATTTGGCCAGAAAGACCTTCAACTAAAGCCTCCACCGTCCCCTCGCCACCATCTGCCAGCGGGCGCACAATACAGCTAGCATCGGGGAAAGCGCGTCTAACACCATCTGCTACAGACGCACCAGCCTCTAGCGAGCTGAGGCTGCCTTTCATCGAATCCATCGCTATAAGCACTTTCATGGTGGACATCCTTTTAAGTAAACTAAACAAAGACCTAATTTCTTAAAAGTATATCATTTAATATCCACCATTACAACGCACTCAAATGGGGAGGAAGCTTTTTAGTTTCTTAATTGCTACTTCAGGATTTAGACTTCCACATACTGCTCTTACAACCGCGACATTGCGAGCACCAAATTCTACCACGCTTTTAATTCGCTCTGCATCAATTCCGCCTATCGCAACAGCAGGACGGGGAGAAAGATTTATCATCTCCTTCATTATATTTAGTCCTAGTGTTGGATCAGGAATATCTTTTGTAGGAGTTGCATAAACTGGCCCGACACCTATATAGTCGACATCTTCAAGCAAGGATTTTTTAACTTGAAAAATATTATGAGTAGAAAGCCCAACTACTTTTAACGTTGGGTATCTCCGTCGAACCTCACTAGGCGACATATCGTCTTGACCGATATGTACGCCATCAGCACCAACTATGGAGGCAATTTCAGGACTATCATTTACTATAAATAACGTACCAGTATTGCTAGTAATTTCTCGAACTACTCTTGCTTCTTCCAAAATTTCTTCTCGAGAAGCATGCTTCATTCTTAATTGCAAAATTTTAACTCCAGCTTTTACTGCCGCCTCTGCACATTTCGCATAGCCGACTACTGGATTTGTCATTACAACATAGAGCCCAAAATCTTTCATAAGATTTTTCCGCACATAATTCTCATTTTAAAATTCTATGATTTCCTATCCAAATCCCAGATGCAGATTATTTTGTCTGTTTCAAGTCGTCAGCTATGATTTTTGCTATTTTTCGACCACTCTTAAACATTCCGCCAAAAATTGGCCCCATCCTAAATCCGCCTTGAACATTGTTTGCCGCCATGCCGCTCGCGTAAAGCCCGGGGTAAAGACGCTTCGTGTTCTCTACTGTCGTGCGCTCACCGTCCTCCATCCACATCGGTTTTTCGCCGAGAATCCCGCCTGTCGGAGAATCGATCTTAACGCCAGCTTTATTAACGGCCTTCGAGATAATCTCGCTCGGATGGCCCGTACCATCGAGAACCGCACGCGCCATTATAACTATCGGATCGACGTGAAGCCCCATATACGCTACGGGATTCGAGTTGATCACAACACCGCAGACCGTGCCCGCGTGAATTACAATGTCTTCGACCTTAACGGCATTAAAAATTACCGCCCCCGCTTTACGCGCGCCGAAAACGAGACCCGAGGCCATCTCAACAGAATCGACCGTATGATATTCCGCGTCGATAGGCTGAGTTGTAATCCCGAATTCATGCAAAATCGCCGCGCCGTCATTTTGAACGACAACCTCGTTCATCAGCATTCCACCGCCCCACGTTCCACCGCCAGGCGCAAGCTTTGATTCAAAAACGGCGACCTTAAGCCCAGCGAGCGCCAAGTCACGCGCAGCTACGAGACCAGAAGGTCCTGCGCCGACAATCGCGACATCAACAGCGAGATTATTTTCAAGTTTCTTAAAGTAGCTTCGCACAATGGCGAGCGATATTTTTTCTTCCATGTTTTTCATAGTTTTTATTTCTTTGATTTTACTTAAATAAATAGACGCTTCTTATCGCAATACTCCGCAATCACTCCCGACTAGATATGAATTTAAGATTGCTTGATAGACATATTCTTTCGCCCCCTTAATCGCATCTTTAAGATTGTGATTTAACGCAAGTTCTGCTGCGATAGCTGCTGAAAGAGTGCAGCCCGTTCCGTGAGTGGAAATCGGATTTTCAATTCGAGACAATGAAAAAGGCGAGTAATCTCTGCCATCAAAAAGGACATCCTCTGCCGCACTTATATTTCTCGTTGCGTGCCCGCCCTTTATGAGGACTGCCGCGCCGAATTTATCGTATAGGCTTATCGCCGCGTCGCGTATATCTTGAAGCGATTTTATCGACCTTCCACTTAATTCTTCAGCTTCGGGAATATTCGGCGTTATTAAAGTCGCAAGAGGAAACAATAGTCTTTCCATCGCTTTTCGCGTGGCCCCTCCAGCTAATGTCGCGCCGCTCGTAGCGACCATAACAGGGTCAATCACTTTGGCAATCGTAGGATAAGCCTTTAATCGCCCGGCAACCGCCTCGACAATACTAGCCGAACCTAACATCCCGGTTTTTAAAGCGGCTATCGAATAAGTCCCTAAAACAGCGTCTAACTGAGCGGCTACAAAATCCGCCGCGATTTCGTTTATTCCGTAAACTCCATTCGGATTTTGCGCTGTAAGCGCGGTAACTACTGTGCATCCGTGAAGCTTATACGCGTGGAACGCACGCAAATCCGCTTGAAAGCCAGCATTCCCTCCGCTATCACTTCCTGCTATCGTCAGACAGCACGAATGCACTTTCGGGCCAACTATAAACTTAGAACTCATAACTCTGAACTTAATTCCCTGATTCGGCGCGATGTTCTGACGGCGCAAAACTGCTTACCGCACATAGAGCAATGATCATCGTCGTGCTTTTCGTCCACAAATGAACGGGTTTTCAGCCACCGCTCTTTAGCGCGGTGAGGATCAAGCGCGCACTTAAACTGCTTATCCCAGTCAAACTGCGCTCTAGCGTCTGACATTTCATCATCAATCGCCCGCGCCCCAGGTAAGCCTCGCGCGACATCGCCTGCATGCGCTGCGATTTTATACGCTATGCACCCTTGGTGAACTTCATCTTCATCGGGCAGCCCAAGATGTTCAGCAGGCGTTACATAACATAAGAGCGAAGCTCCGTATGTCGCAGCTGCCGTCGCGCCAATCGCCGAAGTTATATGATCATAGCCTGGCGCTATATCTGTAACGACAGGACCTAAAACATAAAACGGAGCTCTTTTGCAGACTTCCTGCTGTCTCTCCATATTCATTTTAATTTGGTCAAATGGTACGTGACCTGGGCCTTCAACCATAACCTGAACGCCTTTAGCGCGGCATCTATCTACCAGTTCACCTAAAATATCAAGTTCTCCAAACTGCGCGGCATCAGACGCATCAGCGAGACAGCCAGGTCTAAGCCCGTCGCCGAGTGAGACTGTAACATCATGCTCAACTAAAATATCCAAGACCTCATCCCAATGTGTATAAAGCGGATTTTCAGATTTATTCTCCATCATCCACTCTGCCATAATCGCGCCGCCGCGCGAAACGATGCCCATCTTGCGCTTCATCGCCATCGGGATATGCTTACGCAGAAGCCCCGCATGAAGCGTCATAAAATCGACCCCCTGTTCCGCTTGAGCGCGGATAACTTCGAGAAGAAATTCGGGATTCATCTTAGGAATATCGCCCTCAAGGCGCGAAACCGTCTCGTAAACGGGAACTGTCCCCAAAGGACGGTTGCTGTTCTCTAACATACCTTGGCGAATAGACTTGAGATCATCCGACCCAACCGAAAGATCCATTACAAAATCAGCCCCGGCTTTAAGAGCGACCGCTAACTTATCAAGCTCGTCGCCCTTCCCGGAATGCGTAACGCTTCGCCCTAAGTTAGCGTTTATTTTCGTTTTGAAAATCCGTCCGACGCCAATGGGCTTAGCGCTCTTATGATTAGCATTAAGAGGGATTACCGCCTCGCCCGTAGCGATTTTAGCGCGAACAACTTCAACATCAACGCCCTCATCTTCAGCGACGATTCTCATCGCGGCGGTAACAATGCCCATACGGGCAGACTGCAATTGAGTCATATACTTTCCTCCGCAGGTATTATCCTGATCAGGTTAACGGGTATTTTCTCAGCACCCAAGCCCATTGCTTGGCAGCACCCCGACATGTGGAATTAATTATATCAAAACAGTACTTCTAAATGCAAGTTTGCAGAGTAATCGGTTAGTAAGTTGCGCGGCTACGCCAAAGGGTCATTTATTCACTGCGCATCGTTTCACTGGCAGGGGCGTCTAAAAATTGAACAACAACCTTGCCGTTCACCCTTCTGCCATTAACGCGGCGGCCATCAGAAAGCGCAAGATTTTCAAAAGAAACATCCTTCCACTCGGGCGGACATCCCTTGAAAAATTCAACCTTGCCATTTACCTCGTGCGCCAAGAGTTCCATCACTGCTGAAGCTGCTGCACACTGACCGTCCATCTGCATAATCTGCCCTGCACCGGAATTAGCAAAACTGCCAGAAATGGTCAAGGCGGTAAACCCTGGCGCATAGGCATTATGAAGCGAGCCATGCCCGGGATTGCAGAAATACGCATCCCACGCCCGGATAAGCTCCACCGCAGCTGTGGAATTGCCGACATGGGTATTGAGTATCGACGCCCACGGCACACACCATCCAGTCCATTTTTCAAAACCGCGATCAACCCAATTGCTATAGGTTTTTGTAGCCGTATCGTATGCTCCAGGTGCGGAAAAATCAACGATGTCAAACGGGTAGTAGCACGCCATGTGCGAATGATGCCGATGAGATTTTGTCAGATCCTGACCTTCAAAAAGCTGCACGCCATTACGGCCGGCGGTATAAAGCGGCAAGCGCTTGGAAACATCAAGCCACATCGCATCAGGCTTCTCGCCAAGCATTTGCGCTGCTTGCACAAGATCGCGAGCGAGCCGGTGCGCCGCCGCCAACTGAAACGAAGAATCGCGGCCGACAGCACCCTTCAAACTGGCTCCTGCCCACTCGGGCGAAGGGGCGAGAGGAATCGAAAGCCGCCCGTCATACTCTTCCATCATCGCGCGATAAACATTCATTGCCCCCTTCATGAAATCGTAAGCGCCTGATTTGAGAAATGCCACATCGCGCGAATATCGCACATATCTGAACATCATTGCCGCCACCCACGCAGTCGAGCCGTGATCGATCGTGCCGGTCCAAAAACCACCGATGCACACTCCGCGGTCATCTACCGAATGTGGCAACACATAACCATTGTCAATCCCGACAAAATTGCGCGCGTTATCCCGCAACTGCGGCCGCCATGACAGCACCATCTTAAACAATGGCAACAGATGGGCGAAATGTCCGCCGCGGAACGCTGGCGAATAACATTCCTGAACATTGATGTTAAAATGGTAATCGCCATTCCAGGGAACAAGCCGGTCATCTTCAAGCCACTGCCCCTGCAGGCCGGCAGGTATGCCGTCGGGATCGGTCATCGCGCCGAAGCGGTACATGCCATACTCAAAAATGCGCTGAAGCGTAGGGTCCGGCACATTGATTCTCGCCCCCTCGCGCCAGAACTTCTCCCAGCGCGTGCGCGAACTCGCCTCTACCCTGGAGAAATCAACCGCCTTGAAAGCCCGAGCATCATTACCGCGCCACGTAGCGAGTGATAACTGCGCTCCATTCCTAATCCACCTGAGCGAAACCGAAGGATCGGCGGGCAACTTCCAATCAAAACCGCCAGAAACTCCATCGGCGGCATCTGCAACCTCAGCCTTCTCAAAACCGATCGGCTTTAAATCCTTTTCAAAAACAGAAAAGGATGTTGCGGGAAGCGACTTGGCGGAAAAATCGATCCCGTCGTCAAATTTCATCGCGAAGATGCCGCCGTCCTCCTTCGCTATGGCGATACGCACCTTGCCGCCCTCGGCAAACTCAATCTCGCCAATTCCGGAATAAGGATCAAGCGTTCCGCGCTTGAGCGTCCTGTTGTTCACCTTGAGCACGACACGCCCCAGCGGGAGCATATAGGGGTTGCGCGGCTCGCGCTTGGGAGTCTCCTTTTTAAAGAGCGAAAGCAGCCGGTTTCCATCGCCCGAGTCAACCGCCGCGACTATATTAGAATAATTCTGCTCCGCCGTCCACGGATACCCCCCTCGATGATCCCAAAGATCCCCTCTGCCAACCGTCAAATTTATTTCATCGCCTCCGCCCCAGACAAGCACACCTGTCCTGCCGTCGGAGAAAGCCAACCCTTCGTGACAACTTGAATCACGCGGAAAATCCCACTCGACCAATTTGGCATTACCGGCAAAAATGCCAAAAAAAGCCAATACTAGGAATAAAAGCACCTTCTTCATTTTCATAATTATTTTTCTACAACCTCATCGACAATATTATATCGCCACATTGACGCGTTCTATCTCTGGAAGCACCAATTCTAGCGCCGCTGGCGACATCGCCGCGCAAATACCGCGATGACCGGCATTGATATAGATTCGCGGCAAATCAAAAATTGTTGACTCAATATAAACCTTCATTCGCTTTCGCGTACCGAAAGGCGAGGTCCCTCCGACATGATAGCCAGAATGGCGATCTGCAACTTCTGGCGCACAAGTCGCAACAGTTTTAACACCTCTTACGCGAGCGAGGTTTTTAACGGAAATTTCTTTGTCGCCATGCATCAAGCAAACAAACGGCTTTTTCGTTTCGTCCTCAAGAATTATAGTTTTAATCGTCGCGTGATGATCGATCCCTAATTCTCTCGAGCACTCAATAGTTCCACCGTGCGGAGTGTAATCGTATGTAAACAATTCAAAATCCACCTTCGCCGCCTTAAGCGCACGAATCGCCATCGTCATCGGTATAGTTTCTAGTTTCATGCATACATTATATCAAATATCACAATTCTATGCCTTAAACTTGGTTGGAAGTTCCGCGTTCCACTACTAGGTTTTCACTTAACGCAAAATAAATCGCCCTCAGACTCCCACTAATTTCTCCTACTCTGCTAAAACGGCATTAAGGTGTACACGCTCGGCAATGGGTACGACTTTCGTCGGAGAAATCTCGCCAAAGTATAATGAAGACTGAAGAGTGAAGAGTGAATAATTCCGCCGTTCTGCTCAAGTCACAATTCTTCACTCTTCATTCATCATTATTCATTCGCCATTCGCAGAATGGCGGAACACTATGGATACTGCAACACATTTCACTTTTTACCTCAACAGGACAAAATTTATGATAGGCGAACTTGAAATCTGCCATTCTCTACTCTTATAGAGAACGTGGCTATTACATCATACTTCATAATTTCGCTTTGATTCTCTATTTCTCTCCACAATATCGCTTCTTTTTCTCTGTTTGAAACCTTTAGTTGGTTTTAACCTATTACGGTTTTCACTCTTCGATTCAAACCCATATTACTCTTACATTTTACACGGTTTTCAATACCGCAATGTTTACCCGACGAGTGCCAACGCAACAAAAATTTCATCGCCCCTCTATTATTATCGGCGCAAAAATGTTATAATTTAGCGGCGTAGAGAGAGGAGGCGACAATGAGCGAAGAAACAAAACTGAAAGTTTATCTTGAGACGTCGTTTTGGAGTTTTCTAAACGGTCGTCCTACGCCTTTGCAACATATCGCCATCAAGCAAGCCGCTACA